>JAIWOH010000093.1 GCA_020216985.1 Nitrospira sp. | reverse complement strand
AAACAGCCACCACCATTTGAATCTATTGTTGCGCAAGTCCGTCATGTATCGCGGCGATGGCAATCAGCGTATTTTCTATTCGCCCTGGCGCCGAAGCCTCCGCCCTCTTCGTGGCATTCTGCATGCCACATTTACGTTCACGATGGGCGCCATGCTGTTTGAGCGGCTCTCATCATGGGCGTCCGGTCGTGAGGGAGACAAACAATGGAAGCGAGCGGGATTGACGAGGCGCGATTTGCAACGGGCTAGATTCCGAGGGCTGGAGGAAATCGAATCCGTGCGTTACTCTTTACAGGATTTGCGGTACGCCGACCGTCGTCTTGGGTGGCTGACCGGGTCCGGCCGTCGATTGGTTCGTCAAATGGAGGAGGCCATCGCCGAGGTTGAAGACCGCCTCGCGCCCCATCGTGGCGACGTCCTGCGTTCCACGTTCGGTCCGGCTCTCCGGCGTCATGTCGAACAATTGAAGAAGGCCCGTACAACTTACGGGCCGATGCGGTTGAGCGAGGTGTAGAGACGATGTCTGAGGGGCGGTGCTCTATGGTCGTTGGAGCTGTTGGATTTCGACGGTAGGCGCAGCTCCCTAATCCTCTACGGTTCCACCGTCACATTGACGAATGCCGGGAGACTGTCCGCACCTCTCTTATCTGTCACCCGTAGTTTGAACCGGTAGGTCCTCGGCTCCGAAACGGGCGGCGCAAGGAAGGAGGCTTCGGAGTTATCGGTGTCAAGCAACGAGACTTTGCTGCCGCGCACCTGGCTCCAACTGTAGTAGAGCGCGTCGCCTTCGGGATCCCGGCTTTTTATGCCGGTCAGTTTTACTTTTGTCCCGGCTTTCACGGTTTTGTCGGTTCCGGCGTCTGCGAGAGGCGGTTCGTTGGGCTCGTCGTTGACGTTGACTTCCACGTCCAGGCGCGCCTGTTTACCGCGATTCGAGACGGTGATGGTCGTCTTGCCGTTGCCCGTGATCTGTAAGAGGCCGTCGGGAAGGATTTTGATGACGCGGGGATTGGATGAATCATAGACGGTGCCCGTCTCCGGCCCGGCGATTCTGCGGATCACGCCGTCGGAGAATTCACCGACGACTGGTAACTCAAAGATCTTGCCCAGTGAGTCCACGTGACCGAAAGCGGAAGATTGCCCTGTTCGGCCGAGTTGCAGAGGTTTGTCGGTCTCGAAGTCAATGGTGTGAAGGACGGCCTCCGGTTCCACGTGCACGATGATTTCATCGAACACGGAACGGGTGCCGAGTCGTCCCCGCGAGACGTCCGCGACCGCCAACAATCGCATCGGCCCGATTCCATCTCGCGGAACGGGCAAGGGCCCTCCGAACGGCGGATCTTGTTCGGCTGTTCCGATCATGGCCACGGGTGCGATAATCGAGCCTGTGGCCGTCGTGTCGTCCTGTTCGACCAAAACCTCGTCCCCTTCGCGAGACCAATAATAGCGGACCTTGACGATACCGCGGTCCGTACCCAAGTCCACGCGCGCGCTGACGGTGCCGCCGGCCTTGAGAGCGGCGCCTTCCGATGGTTCGATGATCTTGAAGGCGGAAGCTGTCTCGACGCTCCACAGCACGGCGAAGCTCGCAAAGGCGGACGCAAGCCCCATCGCGCGCATCAGATGATCCGTCCGTCCTCCGGTTGTTCGCATTCCCCTTACCTTGTCAAATGGAACGGCACGTCGGTCAAAACCACCCGCTCTTTGAATAACAGCGCGGCTTTCAACATGAGCGCCCGTTGGTTGTGCAGAATGTTTTGCCACCAACGCGCCGGAAGGATTTCCGGGATGACGACTGTCACCCATGTGTCTCGGTCTTTCTCCAAAATTTCTTCGACGTATTCGATCAAGGAGCCTAAGACCGAGCGATAAGGAGAGGGCAGGACAACCAAATGAATGCCGCAACCCCATTGAGCCCAGAGAATCTTCACCTTGGTGCTTTCTTCTGGATCCGTTTCAACAAAGACAGCGCGAATGTCTCCCGGTCTGCTTCGAGCAAAATCGACCGCCCGGATGACCGCGCGATTGACCCCGCCGATGGGAATAAGCACGATATTTCGTTGGGGTAGAGGGGGTCTGGCCCCTCGGCGGTCCAGCGCAATCTGATCGGCCACGGCTTTGTAATGGGATCGAATCCCTTGGAACATGATGATGAGGATGGTGATCAGCAAAAAGACAATCCATGCGCCTTGCAAGAACTTCGTACTGGCGATGATGAGCGAAGCAATGCCTGTCGTGCAAGCTCCGATGCCATTGACGGCCAATTTCTTTCGCCAGTGCGCACCTTTTTTCGTGAGCCATCGTTTCACCATCCCAGCTTGAGATAAGGTGAAAGAGATGAAGACACCAATAGCATATAGAGGGATCAACGCATGGGTGTTACCTTCGAATACCACCAATAAGAGGCCAGCAAAGAACCCCAACACGATGATCCCGTTGGAAAACACCAGTCGGTCCCCGAAGGTGGCCATTTGATGCGGCATGAATCCGTCCCTGGCAAGAATCGACGCTAAATGGGGAAAACCTGCAAATGCACTGTTGGCGGCCAGAATTAGAAGAATCATGGTGCCGATTTGAATGGCGTAATACGCGGCTCCGGTGCCGAATGTAAGGCGGGCCAGTTGAGAGACGACTGTCTCATCGAGCTTGGGGATGATGTGATGGTAATAAGCCATCCAACTGATCCCCATGAACAGCGAAGCCAGAATGGTTGACATCCAGACCATAGTCACGGCGGCATTCTTAGACTCCGGTGGGCGAAATGATTTGACCCCATTGGAAATAACCTCCATTCCAGTGACGGTGGAACACCCCGCGGCAAACGAGCGAAGGATCAGAAACAGAGACAAACTTTCCATCGCCGTACTGGATGGTTCTGAATGTGAGAGAGAGTGAGATGGAGAAGCGAGGAGTGTGTGGAAAGTACCGACGACGACGAGGAGACCGAGGGCGGCCATGGCAAAATAGGTCGGAATAGCGAAAAACTTCCCGGACTCCCGCACTCCTCTGAGATTCATAATGACAATGAACACGATGGCCAACAGTCCCAGTGATTCCCGATGGGCGAACAGACTTGGAATGGCCGATGTGATGGCGGCGACTCCGGCCGCGATACTGACGGCGACGGTTAAGACATAGTCGATCATCAGGGCTGCAGCCGCAACCAGGGCTGGCCTTTCGCCCAAGTTTGTTTTCGCCACGACATAGGCCCCTCCTCCCTCCGGGTATTCATGGATGATCTGACGATAGGAAATTGTCAGTACCAGAACGAGGAAAAGGATGGCAAAACTGACCGGGATCGACCATGAGATGGCCGCTGTTCCGGCTAAAACGAGAACTAGGAGGATTTCTTCGGTTCCATAGGCGACCGATGAGATGGCATTCGATGAAAAAATAGCCAAGGCGATTGTCTTTGAAAGACGTTCATGCCTAGCTTGAGTCGTTTTGAGTGGGTTGCCGATGAGCCAGCGTTTGAGAAACATAAAAACATTATCTCATAAAGTTTTTAGAGGGTGAAAGTTCATGTGTTCGCTGTCATGGGACAAAAGACTCAGCGGGCCGGTTACGCCTAATGACCCATCGGCCGATCGATCTCCTGCTCTCGATGACGGGTTATCGAGACACGTCGGGCCATGCGGCAAACATGGCGATGGTGACCGACGGGAAAGTTGAAAATAATTTGCCGAGGGCGGCTTGTGAGATACAGTTGGACTTCGAAAGGTCGTCGTAAGAAGAAAAGCGCGCACGACGGCAGGTGATGCGAAGAGGGATTTGAAAGAGAGATGCCGGGATGGAACCAATAGATGTCGAGAAGGCAAAAGAACGACGGTTCGCTCGGTTACGCCGTCATTGTCGCGTTCGTCTTGCGACGCCGTTTCCATGTTTGTTTGCGTTGGTCAGTCCGAATCGGCGGCTTGCCGTCGAACAAGGCGACGTCGGAGTCGTCTATGACATGTCGGCAAAGGGCGCCCGAATGATGACCGAGGCAGCGATCTCGCCCGGTGATCGCATCGCACTCAGCCTGCAACTCCCGCATCATACCTCTCCCACGATCATCGAGCTTGCGACCGTTCGTTGGGGAAGGGCGCAGACCTATGGTATCGAGTTCGACGATCGTTCGCTGATAGCCGATGCCGGTCTTCAGACGCTTTCGGGCCGTTCCTCGCGGCAGTTCCCTGTGTCCGTTCCCTGACCCTTTGGCTCTTCGATCTCACCGCGCACTGTTCCGTTGTCATCCGGCCTCACTTGCGGCGGTTTCTGCTAGTCGCATTTCTCAATACCACGTGATGCTTTCGCCCGACATTTTCTTGGATCGTCGGATCTCTTCGATTCTCAAAAGTCGTTTGGAAGAGCGTCTGCTCGGGGGTGCGGAGGATCTATTTGATGGCAACCGCCTTGACTTCTTTGTAGGTGGTCTGACCCTGAAGTACTTTTTGGATGCCGTCTTGAAGGAGTGTCGTCATGCCCTGAGCGAGAGCGGTCTTGAGCATCTCTTCCGTGGTGGCCCTGCGCTGGATCATGCGTTTGATTTCGTCGGTGCCGAGCAGCAGCTCATGGAGGGCGATACGTCCTCTGAAGCCGGAGCGGTTACACGTCTCGCAGCCTTTGGCGCGATACAGGCGAAACGTATTGTCCTCTTTGACTCCGAGTCGATCCCATTGCTCCGCCCCATAGCCCGACCGGAGTTCGGCATATTCCTCCGGCGTGCAGACGTACTGTTCTTTGCAGTCTTTGCAAAGGCGCCGGGCAAGGCGTTGGGCCAAGACGCCCAGCATGGCATCGGCGAAGCTGAACGGATCGCAACCCATGTCGAGCAGGCGGGTGACGGTTTCCACGGCGCTGTTCGTGTGCAAGGTGCTGAGCACCAAATGGCCCGTAAGAGAGGCCTCGATGCCCATGTCGGCCGTTTCTTTGTCCCGCATTTCTCCGACCATGATGACATCCGGGTCCGCACGCAGGAACGCGCGCATGGCGGCCGCGAACGTGAAGCCGATTTTCGGTTGAACTTGAACTTGCCTCAATCCGTATTGCGTGATTTCAACCGGATCTTCGGCGGTCCAGATCTTGATGTCTGGCGTGTTGATATGGCCCAGCACGGAGTGAAGTGTGGTCGTTTTTCCCGATCCGGTCGGCCCCACGCAGAGAATGATCCCGTAGGGCTTTTCGGAGATTTCCTTGAGAGCCTTGAGGTTGCGTTCCGAAAACCCCATTTGATCCAGCGGCAGCGGTTCGCTTGCGGCGAGGATACGCAGCACGACGTCCTCGTTGTATCCGGCCGTGGGGATGGTCGCGACGCGGAGTTCGATTTCCTTCGTGTCCGACAATTTGAACTTGATTTTTCCGTCCTGCGGCTTGCGCCGCTCGGCGATGTCAAGGCTGGCCATGATTTTGATCCGCGAGACGATGGCGCGCCGGTAACTCTGAGGAATTTTCATGTACTCGAAACATTCGCCGTCCACGCGGAAACGGACGACGGTCTCGCGCTTTTCTCCATAAGGCTCGATGTGAATGTCCGATGCGTTTTGCCGGTAGGCGTCGGCGATGATCTGGTTCGCCAGGCGCACGATGGCGCTGTCGTTTTCATCGAGTCCCCCCGCGGTCGCTTCTTCCATGGCTTCGGCTTGCGCCTCGGTGACGAGCTCGCCGAGAATGTCGGAGACGCTTTCATCCAGCTTGCGGCCTCCTCCGTCTCCTTGCCCTGCGGCTAGGAATTGGGCGATGTCGCGTCGTAAGCCGACGGCGAACCGGATGTTGAGTCCGGGGAACGTTCGTTTGATGTCCTGAACCCGATCTAAGTCGCCGGGATCGTCGGTCAGGATTTCGATCGAAGTGCGGTCCCGCCGGAGGGGGATCCAGTGATTCTTTTTTAAGTAGTCAAGATTGAGGTTTTTAAGGAGCTCGACATCGATGATGGTGCGCTCGCTGTATTCGATGTAAGGACACTTGTAAAACTGCGCCAGCGACTTGCCGAGCTCCGATTTGGGGATCTTGTACTTTTCGAGCAGAATCGTCTCCAGATCGTTGACGCCTTTGCGTGATTCGGCGATCGCGTTGTCGAGATCGGTTTGCGTCAGACGATTGCCGTTGAGCAACAGATCGAAGCGCGTGGGATTTTTCTTCGCCGTGTTTTTCAGATTGTAGAAGGCGGTGCCGAGCGCCTTGGCGATTTCGGCGACGGACTCTTCGTCCTTTCTCGTGAAGCGCGAGCCGGTTTTCTTGTTCAAGAGCTGGATCACGCCCATGAGGTATTTGTTGTCGGCGACGATCGGATAAGTCAGTACCTGTTTGGTTTTGAAGCCTGTCCGCTTGTCGTAGGTGCTGTCGTGGAGCAAAGCGGGATGGATGCTCCGCAACTCTGCGGCGTTATAGGCGTCGGCCACGTTGACGGGACGGAGGTATTTCGCGCAGAACCCGGCCAGGCTCTGCTCGGTGATGGGAATGCGGAATTCTTCGACGCTGTCGACTTGAGGGATTTTGAAGAAAATTTCCTTTTTGTCCGCGTCGACCGCGAACAGCGTCAAATCCTGTGCGTCGAACAGGCTGAGAATGTCGTGGTGGAGATCAAGAACGATCTGGTCGAGGTTGGTGGCGCACTGAATCTGCTTGATGATTCGATTGACCTGCTCGGCCTGTTCGATTTTAAGGTTGAGTTCCCGAAGCGTCTGCGTCATCGGTTTGACGTTCATTCCCGCGATGCTCCTCGGAACCGGTTGATCGCCTGTCCGGCAGGTGACGCAAACGGTTGGCGAAAAAACGACCGATGTGTGTATTGAGGCGATTGCTCGCCGAGTAGTTGAAACTTAGTCTAGCGGACGAGCCAAGGAAGGCAAGAAAAAGGGGATTTTACTCGATTACAATAGAGCGACGGAGAAAAAGGCGGGAAACGGCAAGCGTCCGTCAATTGTAAGATTTATGCGTAAGATTTACGAGTGCGGCCGGGTCGATTCGGGAGCAGCTTTGTCCGGAGCGGCTTTGCCGAGATGAGTCAGAATATCCGATGGACGGACGCGCGATTTCGCTCCGGTCCGTCGGATTTTGACTTCAACGATGCCGTCGGCAAGCCCCTTGTCCCCGACCACGATTTGAAAAGGAGCTCCGATGAGGTCGGCGTCATTGAACTTGACGCCGGCGCGCTCGTCTCGATCGTCCCAAAGGACTTCGAACCCTCCCTCCTGCAATGTCTCGTAGAGACGGGCGGTGGCTTCGGCTGTCTTGCTCGATTGTGTGACCGGCAGCAGATGGACGTGAAAAGGGGCGATCGGAAACGGCCAGATGATGCCCTTTTCGTCGTGGTTCTGCTCAATGGCGGCCGCGGCGGTTCGTCCGACGCCGATCCCGTAGCAGCCCATGACGGCAAAACGCTCCTTGCCTTGATCGTCGAGAACCGTGGCGTTCATGCTCTTGCTGTACTTTGTCCCGAGGAGGAAGACTTGGCCCACTTCAATGCCCTTCGCTAGGACCAAAGGGCCGTCTCCGCGAGGCGAGGGGTCGCCCGCCTGCGCGTTCCGAAGGTCGGCGAAACGATCGACCGTGAAGTCGCGATGCAAATTGGCGTTGACGTAGTGCGTGTCCTCTCGGTTCCCGCCGACCACGACGTTTCGCATGCCTGCGATCGCGTGGTCCGCCAAGATGCGGACGCCGGAGAGACCGATGGGGCCGGCGAACCCGACGGGGGCGCTCGTGAGGCGTAAGACGGTCTCGGGGTCGGCCAACTGAACGTCCATCACGTGTAAGAGACGGGCCAGCTTCACCTCGTTCAGCTCGTGATCCCCTCGGATAAGGACGGCGACCGGCTCGTTCGCTGCCTTGTAGATGAGCGTCTTGACCAATTGTCGCGGGAGAACGTGTAGAAAGGACGTGACTTCTTCCACTGTTCTGCATCGGGGGGTCGATACGGTCGTCAGCGGTTGAAACGGAGCGTCATCGGCGTCGGTAGGAGGCAAAATTTCCGCCCGTTCGAGATTGGCCGCGTATGATCCTCCTTCGGTGTACGCCACGGTCGCCTCGCCGGTGGCGGCCAAGACCATGAATTCATGCGAAACGTCTCCTCCGATCAATCCGGTGTCGGCCTCGACCGCGCGAAAGGTCAAGCCGCATCGGGTAAAAATTCTGGTGTAGGCGTCGTACATTTTTTGATAGCTCGCCTGCGCGCCAATCTCGTCGGCGTCAAAGCTATAGGCGTCTTTCATGATGAATTCCCGGCCTCGCATCAGTCCGAAGCGAGGGCGTATCTCATCACGAAATTTCGTCTGGATTTGGTAAAAGTTGAGGGGCAGTTGCCGATACGAGCGCACCTCGCGCCTGAACAGATCGGTGATGACTTCTTCGTGCGTGGGGCCGAGACAGAAATCTCGGTCATGACGGTCTTTGAACCGAAGCAATTCCTTGCCGTAATGGTCCCAGCGGCCGGTCTCCTTCCACAATTCGGCCGGAGAGGCGATGGGCATCAGCAATTCCTGCGCCCCCGCGCGATTCATCTCCTCGCGAATAATGCCTTCGATTTTTCGGATCACCCGCAGCCCCAGGGGAAGGTACGTGTAAATACCGGCGGCCGTCTTACGAATCAACCCCGCCCGGAGCATCAGCCGGTGACTGACGGTTTCCGCTTCGCCGGGGTCTTCCCGCAGGGTGGGGATGAGGAGTTGAGAGGTTTTCATGCGAACTTAGCGGGCAAAGATCCGTTCCAAATCGTTCCAAAACGCGAAGATCATGACGCCGACCAACAGAACCAGTCCCACCTGCTGGGCGACCTCCCGCTGACGGTCGCCCAGCGGTTTGCGGAGAATGCCCTCGATCAGAAAGAAGAGCAGGTGGCCTCCGTCCAGAATCGGGATCGGCAGCAGGTTCAGCACGCCGAGGTTGATGCTCAAAATGGCGATGAGGAAGACGACGCTGGATGCGCCTTGCGACGCGGCTTCCCCGGAAATGTTGGCGATCGTCAGGGGACCTCCGATGTTCTTGCTCGAAATGTCCCCCACGACCATTTTGTACAGGCCGACCGTCGTCAGCTCGGTCCAGCCCCACGTCGCGTCCAAGCCGTGGTACAGGGCTTCAAACAGATTGTCCGACCGCATCAACGACCGGCCCGGGCCGGAGATGCCGATTTTGCCGATTTCAACGGTCTGGCCTCCCACTGTTACCTTTTCGACCGATGGCGTGACCGTAAGCGCGACCCGCTGTCCGTTGCGGAGCACCTCCACGCGCAACGGTCGGTCCGGATGTTCCTTGACCAGGGCGGTCATCTGGGACCAGGTATAAATGGGTTGTCCTTCGATGGTTACGACCCGATCGCCGGGTTGGAATCCGGCCGCCGAGGCGGGCGATCCGTGCATCACGGCCGTGACAAGCGGAGGAATTTCTTCGACGCCGATCGTATAGACCGATTCCTCTCCGTCCGCCGCGGCTCCCGAAACCGGCACCGGTGCGACGGTCAGGGTTTTCATCCGGCCGTCTCGATTGATTTCAAGCGTGAGGGATTCGCCGTTGCTTTTCGCGACGGCATCCAGCAATTCGCTTTTGGTCGAAATATCTTTTCCGTTGACCTTGACGACTCGATCGCCGACTTCCATTCCCGCCTTCGCGGCCGGCGACGTGGGAACGAGGGCCTCGATGTCGGCGCTCAGATCGCGAAACGTGGGGACGAACAAAGGCGACCCCGTCGCCAGCCAGCCGGCAAAGATCAAATAGGCCAGGATGAAATTGAAGCCGGGGCCGGCCGCCACGATGAGGATCTTCCCCCCGAGGCTTTGGTGGGCGAATGATCGTCGCCGGTCTTCGTTGGTGGTTGCTTCCGTCTCTTCTTCTCCGAACAATTTGACGTAGCCGCCCAGCGGAATGGCGGACAGCAGATACTCCGTCTCGCCGACTTGGCGGCCGAATAATTTGGGGCCGAAGCCGAGCGAGAATTTGAGCACCTTCACTCCGACCCACCGGGCCGCTAGGAAGTGGCCGAGCTCATGAAACGCCACCAGAACGCCCAGAACGACAAGAAACCACCACG
>JAIWOH010000092.1 GCA_020216985.1 Nitrospira sp. | reverse complement strand
CTTTTTGCAAAAGCAGCCAGATGGCATCGGGGGACCACGTTATAGCGGAGACCATCGTCATTATCCAGCGTTAGAGTGTCGGGAGTACCGATGTTGGGGTTACTCTACCATCGATTGAGCCGATTTCAAAATAGTCATCGTCAGCGTGTCATGGCGTGGACCAGCGATCCGGCCTTTTCCCGCGCCCAGCGATCCGCTTCCAAGGCGTCTTCAAGATCAACGAGATCCCGATGGTTGTGGGCGTCCATCGTGTGTCGGATCACTTCGGGAATTTCGATAAAGCGGATGCCGCCGTTGAGAAACGCCTCGACCGCCACTTCATTGGCGGCGTTCATGGCGGCCGGCATCGTCCCGCCGATCCGCAGCGACTCGTAACCGAGTGACAGACACGGGAACCGGTCGTGGTCCGGTTTGCAAAACGTTAATTTACCGATTTCCGTCAAGTCCAGAGAAGGCAGATCGAGCGGCATGCGTTCGGGATATCGCATCGCGTAGGAGATGGGAGTCCGCATGTCCGGGAGACCCAACTGAGCGATCACGGATCGATCCTCATATTCGACCAAGGAGTGGATGATGCTTTCCCGATGAATCAACACGTCGATACGGGATTCGGGGATGTCAAACAGCCAGCGAGCCTCGACGACTTCGAGCCCTTTGTTCATCAACGTCGCGGAGTCGATCGTGATTTTCGACCCCATCTTCCAGTTTGGATGTTGCAGCGCGCGCTCAGGCGTGACATCCGATAACTGCTCCTTCGTCAAGGGCCAAAGGGCGCCGCCGGAGGCCGTCAAGATCAGACGACGGACGTCTTGGAGTCGATGGCCCTCGAGCGACTGGAAAATCGCGCTGTGCTCGCTGTCGACCGGAAAAATCCTGACGCCGTGCTTGCGGGCTTCGGTCTGCATCAGTTTGCCGGCCATCACCATCGGTTCTTTATTGGCCAACGCGATATGCTTGCCGCTTCGAATGGCCGCCAAGGTGGGAACCAGTCCAGCGGCGCCGACGATGGCCGAGATCACCAGTTCGGCTCCCGGCATGGCGGCGACCTGGGCGATTCCTTCTTCTCCGACCAAGATATCCACCGAAAGATCCGCGCATCTCGTGCGGAGGAGCGCGGCGGACGTTTCCGAGGATACCGCCACGGTTTGTGGCTTGAAGGCGCGGATCTGCGCTTCCAGTTTCTCAATATTACCGCCCGCCGTAAGTCCGACGACGCGAAAGTCATCGGGGAATCGTCGCACGATATCGAGCGTATTTGTCCCGATCGATCCGGTTGACCCCAGGATAATGATCGACTTCATGGTTGCTCCTCGGTCATGGGGATGGTAACAGGTCTCCAAAATAGGTGACATAGTAGTAGAAGGCGGGGGCGGTGAACAAGAGACTATCGAGCCGATCCAACATGCCGCCATGACCGGGTAGAATGTCGCCCGAGTCTTTCACCCCGGCGCGACGTTTGATGAATGATTCCCAAAGATCGCCGGACAGGCCCGCAACCGTCAAGAGCAGGCCGAGTACCAAGACGTCGGAGAGCGGCAATGCCGGTACGAACCACGTGTGGGCCAGAACGGCCGCGCTCTCGGCCAATGCCAGACCGCCGATCGCGCCCTCGACGGTTTTTTTCGGGCTGATCGACGGTGCGAGCGGATGTTTCCCGAAGAGCGTGCCGGCGTAGTAGGCGCCGGTGTCGCCGGCCCAGGTGACCAAGGCGAGGAAGATTACGAGCCGCTCGCCCTCGGGCAGCAAGCGCGTCGATGCCACGGTGCTCAGGGAGAACCCCACATACAGGACTCCGAAGGCGACGAGGGTCGTCTCTTTCAGCCGACGGTGGAAAGACCCTGAAGACAGTAGCATCGTGACGGGAACGGCCAATGTCCCGATCGTCAGGAGGTCCGTCGCAAGCAAGGATAATTGATGTTTGGCCAAGAGGAGGGCGGAGAGAGAGATTCCGACGGCAATCAGCCAGTGGTTGGGGGGCGAAGGGAGCGTGATGCGGTACAGCTCGATCAGCGCCAGGCAACCGCCCGTCATCAACAACAGGGTCAAAGCCCAGGGGGGGGGATACGAGATGATAACGTAAACGAGCGGGACCAGCGCAGCCGCGGTATAAAGACGCCGGAGGTCGAACCGTCGAGGGCCTATCGATGGGGTGATCACAAACGCGGACTCACGCGTATCCGTGAACGGTTGGGGGCGGCGTTCACTCGAACTATTATTATGAGGAGATCGCGCTCAAGATTCGTCCGAAGCGGCGCTCCCGTTTTTGATATTCCAACAGCGCCAACAAAAACTCACGCCGGCGAAAATCCGGCCACAACGTGGGGGTGAAGCACAGCTCCGTATAGGCCAACTGCCAGAGTAGAAAGTTACTGATTCGCGTTTCCCCGCTTGTCCGGATCAGAAGATCGGGATCGGGAAGCGGGTGCGTGTACAAGTACTGTTGGAACAAAGTTTCATCAATCTGTTCACCGTCGATGGCACCGGCCTGCACATCGGCCAGCAGTCCTTTCACGGCATCGACGATTTCGGAACGACCTCCGTAACTCAAGGCCACCGTCAGGGTCATTTTGTCCAGATGGGCGGTTTCTTGTTCGGTTCTGCGGACCCAATGTCGTGCCGACGGCGGGAGAAGCTCAAGGCGCCCGATGGCCCGAAATCGAACCTGTTGCTCGATCAGGCCCGTTCGTTCCGTTGAGAGATAATGTTCGAGAAGACCCATGAGCGCGTTGATTTCCTGGCTGGGTCTGTTCCAATTTTCCTGGGAAAAAGCGTAGATCGTCAGGGCCTGGATGCCGAGCTCCAAGCAGAGCGAGATCATCTCTCTGACGGAGTTGATGCCTTCTCGATGTCCTTCGATGCGGGGAAGGCCGCGCAGCTCGGCCCATCGCCCATTGCCGTCCATGATGACGGCAACGTGTTTGGGCAGCAGCTCCGGATCTAATTTGGCGGCCAACTCGCTCTCCGAGAGCTGATCAAGGCTGACTACAGGCTGGTGTCTCATGAAAACCCTAAACCTTGCCGGTGCTCCTCCAGATGAATTGTGGTTGTATGGTGTCTCGGCTACAACTCTGTGTCAGGAGGGTAGCCGAAGTCTACTGGCGAGGGGGCGGAATGTCAAACAATAACTCGGAATTGTAGGTAGTAGTCCTATAAATCGCCATCCGTCTCATTGCGACCGCGGAAACGAATAAGCTATACTCCGTGCGTCCCTCTCGCGCAGATTGCCCTGCGGATTGCGCGCGCAAAACCTGGTTAACGCAAACGTAAAAGACGGCCCGGGGAAAGCGGTCCATTGATGACAGAGCCGGTTCAATTAGCGACGTTCGGCGTGACGGAGGCGGATGCCCAACAGGTGCTAGATCGACTCAGTACGCGGGACGTCGACTACGCCGATCTCTACTTTGAGTCGAGAGTCGCGGAGTCGGTCTCGATGGAAGAAGGCATCGTCAAACGCGCTGCGAAAAGCATCTCGCGGGGAGTCGGTGTCAGAGCCACCGCCGGCGAGAAAACGGGGTTTGCGTACTCCGACGATTTAACGAAGAAGGACTTGGAACTCGCGGCGGATACCGCCAGATACATCGCCGATTCTCCCAAAGGAACTCGGATGGTGCCGGTTCCCGTCCATCGGCGGCCGGCGCACGATTTGTATCCGGTCGACCGGACGAAGGCCGAAGTGGCGACGCCCGAACGGGTCGCCCTGCTGAATGAGATCGACGCGGAGGCCAGACGATACGATCCTCGTATCAGAAATGTCATGGCGTCGTTCAACACGGAATACAAGGTGGTGGTGGTGGCGACGTCGGACGGCGCCCTGGTCGCGGACGTTCAGCCGCTGTCGCGTCTGCAAATCAGTTGTATCGCCGAGGAGGACGGCAATCGCCAGATCGGAAGTTTCGGCGGAGGCGGGCGCGTAGGATTTGAGTTTTATCGGGACCGGAACCGTCATCTGGAATACGCACGGGAAGCTGCACGCGAGGCGATCGTCAATCTTTCCGCCGTCGAGGCGCCTGCCGGCGTGATGCCCGTTGTCTTGGCCGGGGGGTGGCCCGGCATTCTCTTGCATGAAGCGATCGGTCACGGTCTCGAGGCGGATTTCAACCGCAAGAAGACGTCGGCGTTTTCCAACTTGATCGGCAAGCGAGTGGCTTCCGAGGTCTGCACCATCGTGGACGACGGCACCCTGCCGTTTCGGCGAGGATCGTTGAACATGGATGACGAAGGAACGCCGACCGGCCGTACGATTCTGATTGAAAAGGGCATTCTTCGCGGCTATCTGACCGACAAACTCAACGCCCGGTTGATGGGGATCGGCTTGACAGGCAACGGACGGCGAGAAAGTTATCAGAGCGTGGTGCTGCCCCGCATGACGAACACCTTTATGTTGGCGGGCGAATCCGATCCGCAGGATATCATCCGGTCCGTGAAACGGGGACTCTATGCCGTGTCGTTCGGCGGGGGGCAGGTGGATATCACGAACGGCAAGTTCGTGTTCTCGGCCAGCGAAGCGTATTTGATCGAAGACGGAAAGGTGACTCGGCCGGTCAAGGGGGCGACGTTGATCGGAAACGGCCCCGAGATTCTCAAAAGAGTGTCGATGGTCGGGCACGACTTGAAATTGGACAACGGCATCGGCACCTGCGGAAAAGACGGCCAGTCGGTACCGGTCGGGGTCGGCCTTCCGACCATCAAAGTCGACGAGATCACGGTCGGCGGTACGCAACGGTGAAAGAAAGCACGTCGGTCATGATCGCTCATGGACAGGAAAGAACCGTCTGAATCTCACTAACGGGCGACACCTCAAAACGAGCAATGGAATTGCGTCCTGAATTGCAATCGGGCCCGTCGATGGCCGAGAGCGACGGCGATTATGCCCAGCTTGCGGCGGATCTCCTCAGTCGCGCGAAGGCCGGCGGAGCCACGGAGGCCGACGTCGTCGTGGCCGACGGCCAGACGTTGTCGGTGCAGGTGCGGGTGGGCGCCGTTGACCGGTTGACCAAAGCCAGAGAAAAGCGGTTGGGGTTGCGGGTGTTCGTCGGCAAGCGATCGGCGACGAGCTCGACCTCTGATTTTTCAAAAGAATCGCTCGAACGACTCGTTTCTGAAACCTGCACGCTCGCGAAAACGGTCGTCGAAGACCCGACGTCGGGTTTGCCGGAAGCGACCCAAATGGCGACAGACCGGCCGGATCTTGATCTCTACGACGGCACGATTCTGAGCACGGAGAACCAGATCGAGTGGGCCAAACGAGGCGAGGCGGCCGCCTTTGCCGCCGACGAACGCGTGACGAACTCGGAAGGGGCGGAGTTCGAATCCTCGTCGGGTCGAGTGGTATTGGCGAACAGCCACGGGTTTATCGGATCGTACAACGGCTCCAGCTTTTCCTTGTCCGTGTCGCCGATCGCCAGCGACGCACGGACGGGTTCCATGCAGCGTGGCGTATGGTATGAAGTGCAACGAAAGTTCGCGCGGCTGTCCTCCGCCGAATCGATTGGGCGGGAAGCGGCCAGACGGGCGGTTCGGCGATTGGGCGCGCGGCGGGTCGCCACCAAGCGCGTGCCGGTCGTGTTCGATCAAGAAACGGCCGGCAGTCTGTTGGCGAATCTGTGCAGCGCCGTCTCCGGCTACGGGTTGTACAAACGGGCGTCGTTTCTCTTGGATCAGCTTGGTCGGGCGATCGCGTCCGATCTGATCACGGTGTACGACGACGGCCGTATGGTCGGCGGTCTCGGGTCCCGCCCCTTCGACGGAGAGGGAGTAGCGACCAGGAAAAACACGATCGTCGAGCGGGGCGTGCTGACCAGTTATCTGTTGGACACCTATTCGGGAAAGAAGATGGGGCTGCCTTCGACCGGCAATGCTTCACGGAGCGTCGGCGAAAGCCCCTCGGTCGGGCCGACCAATTTTTATCTCGTGCCGGACACCAAGACGCCGGAGCAGATTATCGGATCGGTAAAAGAGGGGCTCTATTTGACCGAGCTGATCGGTTTCGGCATCAACATGGTGACCGGAGACTATTCACGAGGCGCCAGTGGGTTTTGGATTGAGAACGGGGAGTTGGCTTTCCCGGTCGAAGAAATCACCATCGCCGGCAATCTAAAACAGATGCTGAAGGACATCGAGATGGTCGGCAACGATCTCGTCTTTCGCGGACGAGTCGCCAGCCCGACGATCAAGATCGCCGAGATGATGGTGGCAGGCAATTAACCCATACCACAGGTCTGCTCGATGGGTGGATGCCCATATGTCTCGTTTGTTGGCGTTTCTGTGAAAGACCAAACGCCTGACACTCATGGGCGAGGGAGGTGAACAATGGCCGAATCGATCAGAGAAACCACGGTGCAGTATCCGAGCGGCAACGTCATGGTGAAGGCATTTGTCGCCGCCCCCATGACCAAAGAAAGGCGGCCTGCCATAATCGTGATTCAGGAATGGTGGGGACTCACCGACCACATCAAGGATATCGCCAGACGATACGCCGCGGAAGGATACGTGGCGATCGCGCCGGATCTGTACTCGCGTTTGGGCCACGTGCTGACGACCGATCCCGGAGAAGCCGGCAAGCTGATGAACAGTTTAAAGCAAGAGGACGGACTCAAAGACTTGAACGCCACCGTGACGTATCTCAAATCCGTTCCCGAAGTCGACGGCGCGCGAATCGGCGTGACCGGTTTTTGCATGGGGGGGTCCTATGCGCTCATGCTGCCCTGCGTCAATCCGGACGTCAAAGCGGCGGTGCCGTTTTACGGCCAAGTCCCGAATCCCGACACGCCGCTCCAAAACCTATCGGCGCCGGTGTTGTATTTTTATGGCGAAGACGACGGCTGGATCACCAAGGCGGATGTGCAACGGTTGGCGGCGGCTTTGAAGAAATACAATAAGCCGGGCGAGATCAAGACCTACCCCGGAGCGCCGCACGCCTTTTTCCGCGATAACGATCCCTCCGTGTATCGGCCGGAAGCGGCGAAAGATGCCTGGGCAAGGACGAAGGCGTTTTTCAAGCAGCACCTGGGCTGATATCGGATGTTGCGCGGGCTTGGGCGCGACGATCGTTTTTGCGACGAGCCGGGCGTGTCTGCGCGCAAAAGCGATCCTTCGGTCGAAATTTCTGCCCATCCGCTCCATTGTCCGAGGCGTTGAGCAAAGGTGAATGATGCCATTGGATGCGGCCCTGGGCAAAAAAGCCCTTCAACTGATTACCTCACGGTACGATGACCGACGCTGGAGAAAACGAATCGAAAAAACACTGAGTCTCCCGCCGTCCGGCATGGCCGATCCCGTTCAGCGGCACATCTTCCTGTACTTAAAACTCCGGCTGAAAGCGTACAAATCCCGCCGGGCCGATCCCGACACTTGGATCCTTGGCGGCCACGCGACGAAAGAAGTCATCGACCGCGCGAAATTCCAGCCCCATCTCGTCGATCCCTCGATCCACAAGGACGACGTGGCGTTTCTTGGAACGGACCCGGGCGAAGAAGTCACCGAAGCCTGGTGGGACGACATGCTTGTCCAGTGGTTCGACGTGCCGGAAGAGAAGAAACCGGATGATGAACCGACGTCTGGTTCGGGAGAAAAGATTTCTCCAGCGGCGACCTGAGTAAGGCGATCGAGCGATCGGTTGATAGGAAAATGTCAACCGAACAGATCCATCTGTGCCGGTTTGGGTGATTCGATCTGGAGGGCGGGCACGGTCGTGGGAGTGCCGGGTGTTTGGTTTGTCGTCTTGGTGTGTTTGTCGAGAAATTCCTTGAGTTTTTTGAAATCCTCCTTGAGCGGCGCCAGCAGGTTGCCTTGGTGCAGGGCCGCGGCAGGATGCAAGAGAGGAAACAGTACGAAGTCTTTCAGGTAAAAGGCCTGCGCTTTGACCTTGGTAATGCCGACCTTGCGTCCCAGCAAGGTTTGCGTGGCCCAGTTGCCGAGCGAACAGACCAACTGCGGACGGATCAGTTGAATTTGCCGGAGCAGAAACGGTTTGCACGTGTCCACTTCGTCCGTCTCCGGGTCTCGGTTGTTCGGCGGGCGGCATTTGATGACGTTGGCGATGTAGATCTGATCGCGCGACAGTCCCGCCGAGGCGAGCAAATCGTTCAACAGTTTTCCCGCCGCGCCCACAAACGGCTCACCTTGCTGATCTTCATGGAAGCCCGGCGCTTCGCCCACGAACATGATGCCGGCCTGTGGGTTGCCCACCCCGAAGACGACTTGTGTGCGGCCCAGTTTGGCCAGCTTGCATCGCTGGCAGTTGATGAGAGATTGTGCAAGCTCCTCAAGCGGTGTCGTCATCATGCAACGGGTGCAAGAAAAGATGGGCCATCTTAGAAAGGCCTGCCGGCAATGTCAATCGCGCCTCACGACCGGATGAAAACTTTGGTCGTTCAGCCTGCAATCCGGCTACGAATGATGTCCGCACAACGTCGCGCGCTGGTGATGGCGCTTTCAATGTTGGCCGGCCATCCGGTGTCCGTCCATGGGCCGGCGAGGAGAAGATTGGGCAGGGGACTTTGCTGAAGCGGCCTGCGCAATGTCGCGCCGGGTCGGAGCGACAGTGCGGCTTGGTTGTCGCGATAAACGACGCCGGATCGATCATGATGCGGCGCGTTGTCGGGGAAAATCCGTCGGAGTTCCTCGTGGCCGAGGCGAAGCAGGCTGTCGTCGTCGGATTCCGTCAGGAGCGAAGGACCGATCATTGAAAGCCGATACGTCGTTTCATTCGATCCCGATGGCGCAACCACCAGGTAATGAAACGGCTCTCCGCCCAGCAAAACCAGCCGGGGAAACGGAGCGGTCGATGATCGTCGAAGCTCCACCATGACTTCGGGCAACGGTTCCAACTCGGCGAGTTGGGCGAAATAGGCATAGCGCGCAAGAAGTTGTTCCGGCAACAAGGCGAGCAGTTTTCGGTGAGGAAGAGCGGCGATGTACCACTGGGCGCGAAGAGAGCCGCCGTCGTGGAGTCGAACCTCTTCAATACCGCTCGGTCCGATTCGAAGCAGCGGGGGTTCTGTCTGGCCGAGGACTCGGACTCCCTGTCGTTCCAAAGCGTGTCGCATCGGACTTATCAAACGATCGCCGATGGACCCATTGCGATATGTGAGAGAAGCGTCGTGGGCCGTTCCGAGAAACAGAACCGACAATTGTCGAGTGAAAACGGAGCCGGAAAGACGTTCAAGACCGTTGCCGGTCAACCAGAGGCTGAGCGGGTTCCAGATATGTTTTCGGCTTTCCGAACTCTGCCCGATCGACGCCAGCCAGTCATCTGCGGTTCGATTGTCCAAATCGGCCGGGAGCGACTCCGCTCCCTCCCAGATTCGTTCCAGATAGGCGAGCAATCGCCGGCGGTCACGTCGAGCGAGGCCCTCAAAACGAGACAGGCCGGCGATCCACTGTAAAATTCCGGGCAGACGAGCGGGAGAATAGGCGGCGGTTTGCCCATCAGGCAGGCGAAACTCGATGGGAATGGCTTTGTCGGCCCGCAAGGCGGTGTCGTCTTTGAGCGGACGAATCGCCCGAGATGTTTCCCCATGCCCTCCGAATGTCATCGGCATGGCGTCGTTTTTGTCGGTCTTGTAGCCGTCTTGCCAATTGAGAAAGTCCAGCAGAGTGACTCGGTGATTTTCTTCGGTCAGGAAGGAGGCCGCCGCCAATCCGGTCAGGCCTGCGCCTAAAATGAGGACGGTTTGTGAAACTCTGGCGCTCACGAAAATCGAGAGCCGCGAGCCCACACGCCGAACGCCACTGCAAGCCGGTGAGGGGTAGACAGGGTGACGCGGGGTCCGAATACTTGGTAATCGGCCCGCTCGATCTTGCCGAGAATGCGGCTGTAAATGGCGTGCATGATCTCCGCCACGACGAGAGCGCGGCGTTCGGACGGGGGCAGCGCCGTGAAGGCGGAACGGGCTTTTTCATAGTAATGGCGGGCTCGAGCCGCTTCTTTTTTCATGAGAGTCTTGAATTCCGGCGTGTGGGTTTTTTTCAAGACGGTCCGTTCCGGACAGTTACAGGC
>JAIWOH010000091.1 GCA_020216985.1 Nitrospira sp. | reverse complement strand
CTGGAGGTCGTCGAGAGGAAGATAGATGCGATTGTCGTCCGCGTCAACGCCGACGTCGCGCAGGATATTGGTCAGTTGAAAAGCCATGCCGAGGGCGACGGCATAATCCTGCGCCCGGGGCGACGTGACGCCGAAGATGTGAAGGCAAATCAGCCCCACGACGGACGCCACCCGATAGCAATAAAGGGACAGTTCGTCGAACGTGACGTACCGGTTGTTCAAGAGATCCATTTCGACGCCCTTGATCAGTTCTTCAAAATAAACTTTAGGGATCGAAAAGGTCTTGATATGGTGCGCGAGGCTGACGCCGATCGGCGAAACGGGAGTGCCGCCGTAGACGGCCTCGAGTTCGGCCCGCCATTGTCGCAGCGCTTCTTTGGGGTCGCTCCCTGACGGCGGTTCATCGACCGCGCTGTCCACCGCTTTGCAGAACGCGTAGACGGTGTACATGGCGTTGCGCGAGGCCTTGGGCAGGAAAAGAAACGAGTAATAAAAGTTACTGCCGCTTTTCTTGGTATAGGCGGCGCAGTACGCCTGCGCGTCGTCGACAGTCATGTCGGCCATAGACGGGCTTTCATCTCCGCCAATTTGATTCCGTGCAAGCTGGGGGTGACGGCGTCGGCTTCCCCTAGGTCTTGAACGGTGTGGGTATTGGTTACGGCCAATACTTTCATTCCCGCGGATTTGGCCGCCCTGATCCCAGGCAGAGAGTCTTCGACGACCAGACAGGCGTCGGCCCTCAGCCGGGCGTCGGGCCGTTCTTGATTCAATCCGGCCAACGCACGAAGAAACGGCTCAGGATCCGGCTTGCTTTTTGCGACGTCCTCCGCGCTAGTGATATGACAAAAAGCTTTCCGGATGCCGGCCTGTTCCAACACTAATTCTATTTCCGCCCGCAACGCGCCGGAGGCGATCGCTATGGGATAGACCGACGCGGCTTCTTCGACGAACTCTCTGACGCCGGGAAAAATGACGAGATGGTCGCGGATGGCGGCCAGATAAGCTCGGGCTTTTTCCCGCATCAAGTCGTGCACGAGCGGCTCCGTAACCGGTATTCGGTTCGCGCACAGCGCTTCCACAATACAGCCGCGATCGTCGAAACCGAGGTAGTTGGCATAGTAGTCCGGTTCGGTCAAGGTTACGCCGACTGTTGCGAGCGTGCGTCGCAGCGCTTCGAAGTGAAGAGGTTCGGTGTCGGCAATGACTCCGTCGAAATCAAAAATCACGGCGCGCATGAGCTGTTCGCTGTTCCAGGCTGTGGGAAGGGATATCGAGCGCGCGGCATTATAACACAGAGGTCGGCGGCATGGAGGCTGTGCCGTTCCCCTCCGCGTCGTCGGAGGCGAACTCTCGGTCCCCAAATGGATGGATCAGGGTTTGGCTCGAAGCTGTTTTTCTTGGAGCCAGCCGGTCGTGCCGTAGTCGCTTCGAACGTAGTACACCCAGCCGCCGTCCCGCAATTCCCCGTCGAGGATCGTGAAGACGGTTCCTGGAGGAACAGCCGGGCCTCGCGTTGTTCCTGCCGCGTCGCGCGACAGGGCGACCTTTTCGCGCGGAGCACCGGGATTCGGCAGCAGCGCGACCCGCTGGCCCTCTTCAAAGAGAGGAGGGGCGGAATCCGTGGCCGATGGTACGGTTTCGACGACCGACGGTGCGGTCGTCCCATTGGGTTGAGTAGCCGGGGCAGGCACCGGCGAGAGATTCGTCTCAGGCGGAGCCGGCGATGACGAAGCCGAGTCGGCCGTCGAAGCCGGCCGGTCACTCGCCGATGGCACGGGGGACCCCGTCGGCGGAGCCGGTTGAACGGACGGGGCGCTGTGACCGGCGGCCGGTGAAGCCGGTTTCCTCGCAATCGGCGGCGCGGGCTCCGGCGTGTCGTTGAGAAACGGTCCGATGACGTCCATGACGAGGTCCGGTTCCATTGCAACGTAGGCGCCGCCGCCGATCAAGACCAGCAGGAGAACCCAAATCAGGGGACTTTTCCCCGGTTTTTGGGGCGGAGTTTTCAATGGCGAGGGCGAGCGAATGTTCGATGTTTGCTCCAACTCTTCTTCCGTAAACTCCAAGTCCGGCTCCGGCTGACGCGCGAAAAAGAGGCTCCAGGTCGGTAGGTTGCCGGGCATGGCGGGTATGGATGGACCGTCGGTCGCAAACATCATAGACCTCCTCTGGCGGAATACTCAGCGATGAAGAACATGAAGGTGTACTTATCACCAAGCTGTCGAGGTGTCAATTTTGCGCGGAATTTGAGCGGAATGGAAAAGCAAATCGTTGGCGTCAGCACGATGAGACGCGGGAGCAGGTCAACACCTGGTGCTGTCGGCTTCCGGATCGATAGACGGTCAAACCCTTGCATTTGAGTTTGTGGGCGAGCAAAAACGCGTCGGCCACGTCCTGGGGCGTGGCCGACGCGGGGAGGTTGATCGTCTTCGAGACGCCGCTGTCGCTGTATTTTTGGAAAGCCGCCTGCATGCGAACGTGCAGGGCCGGGCTGATATCATGCGCGGTGACGAACAAGCGGCGGAGATCCTTCGGAATCGAAGTTATGTGTTGGATGGATTCCCATCGACCGATTTCATGGCGCAGGGCTTCAAGGGGGAGCTTTCTCGCGCGGGCTTGTTTGAGGAATTCGGGGTGAAGCCGTTCCAGGCGGACATTCTCCATGACGGAGTGGACGACGTTGATTCCATAGAGGGGTTCGATGCCGGCCGAACAGTCCGCCAGGATACTGATCGTGCCGGTGGGAGCGATGGTCGTGACGGTCGCATGCCGCCGCTCCTGCCCCTCCGCTTGCAAGCGGCTGCCCGCATAGGCTGGAAACGTTCCCCGTTCCACGGCCAGTCGCCGGGAAGCCTCGTGAGCCTGGGATTGCATGAACCCCATCAGTTCTTCCGCGATCCGCAGCGCCTCGTCGCTCCCGTAGGGAACGCCGAGTCGGATCAGAAGATCGGCGAAGCCCATGATCCCCAGTCCTATTTTTCTCGTCCGTTTGGTGTGCGTTTCAATAAGCGACACCGGGAATTTGGTGCGATCGATGACGTTGTCAAGAAACCGGACGGCGAGCGGAATGACGACGGCGAGTCGATTGTAATCGATGGCCGGTGAGCCGTTTCGTTGCACGACGAATTTGGCGGCATTGATGGAGCCGAGCGTGCAGGATTCGTATGGAAGCAATGGTTGCTCCCCGCAGGGATTGGTGGCTTCGATGAAGCCCAGGTGGGGAGTCGGATTGGCTTGATTAATCGTGTCGAGAAACACGACACCCGGTTCTCCCGAATGCCAAGCGGCCTGAACCAACCGGTCGAAGACCGATGCGGCCGGCAGACGGCGAACCGGCCGACCGGTGCGCGGATTGACCAGCGCATAAGTGCTGCGCCGCGCGACCGCCTGGATGAATCGGTCGGTCAGGCCGACGGAGAGGTTGAAATTGCTCATCTCGTCGGGCCGTCGTTTCAGATCGATGAACGCCAGGATATCGGGATGATCGACGCGCAGAATTCCCATGTTGGCGCCGCGTCTCGTTCCTCCTTGCTTGATGACGTCCGTCGCGAGATTGAAGAGGCGCATGAAGGAAACCGGCCCCGACGCCGGTCCGCCGGTGCTGGCGATGTGATCGCCTTGAGGGCGGAGGCGACTGAACGAAAATCCCGTGCCCCCGCCGGATTGATGGACGAGCGCCTGCTGCTTGAGCGATTCGAAAATGGATTCCAACGAGTCCTCCACCGGCAGGACGAAACAAGCCGACAGTTGCTGGAGAGGGCGGCCCGCGTTCATGAGCGTCGGCGAGTTCGGCAGAAAAACCAGGGAGGCCATCAGCTCATAAAATTGACGAGCCAGCGCGTGGAGGTGCGCCGCCGATGAAGAATGCCGCTCTGCTGACGCGATATCGCGGGCGACGCGCCACAACATGGCACGTGGAGATTCTGTGGTGCCGCCGGAGCCTTTGGCCAGATATCGCTGCCGCAGTACGATTCGCGCGTTCCGCGAAAATTTCGGTTCCGGCAGCCGACGTGGTGCGACCATGTGAACATTATCTCATACTGTTGAAGCGGTCGGTGATATAGAGTCCGCCGCCGTTCGGCCTTCCTCTTGAAACTTGTGGGATCGGCAGGCACAATGACGGCCGTTCAGGCCATGAAATCCTACCGTGAAGAACTCTGGTTCGAAACCAAAACAAGACGGGCTTACCTCAACATCACTCCTCAGATTGAAGCGGCGGTCAAAAGAAGCGGGGTGCGGGAGGGCTTGGTGCTGGTGAACGCCATGCACATCACCGCCAGCGTCTATATCAATGACGACGAGCCCGGCCTCTTGCGCGACTACGACGAGTTTCTCGAGCGGCTCGCCCCGCACGACGCGCGCTACCGGCACAACGACACCGGCGAAGACAACGGCGACGCTCATGTGAAACGCCAAATCATGGGGCGAGAGGTGGTGGTGGCCATCACGGACGGCAAACTGGACTTCGGTCCGTGGGAGCAAATTTTTTATGGAGAATTCGATGGCCGTCGAAGAAAACGAGTGCTGGTGAAAATCATCGGCGAATAGCGTTCGTTTGTCGCGCCGGCTCCGCACAGCTGAATTTTCCCCGATCGCATCGGAACCAATTCCTCGCTTGCAGCGGGCGGGAAAGTTTGGCAACATGAATCCTGTGCGTCGCGACAATCCATTCAACACAGTTGTTCAATAGAGGAACCGCACATGTTGGCCTGGCCCCGTCCCGATCCGCTGACGCGTGATCTTATTCATCTCATCAATGCCCGACGTCACGATCACGGTGACAATGACGACGCCATCGATACGTTGCAGGCGTTTCTTGAGCAAGGACGCGAGCACGATTTGTTGACGGTGCTTGCGGCGCTCGATGAAGAAATGGCGGAATGGCTGTTCGATCTTGTGGCCGAGGCCAGTTGCACGTTGGTGCTCGACGGGCCGGACGATAAACCCTCTTACGCCGTCATGGCGGCCCTGGGGCTGCCGCTTCAGGCCAATCTGACGTCTCCACTCAAGTTGAAAATCGACCCGATCAAAACGGCGGAACTGCTCCACCGATATTTGCGGATTCCGGCCGGAACGGTCGTCCGTGTGGAACCTCGGTTGTTGACCGACGCCACGTTGGAGCTTCTCGACTTACAGTCGCTTCATGAACATCTTGCGACGGTTGCCGAATCTCGTCGTGCGCAAACGGTGGCGGCTCGATTGCTCCCGCCGGTCGAGAATACGGCGTTTCTCTTGTTCGAGCTGATCGGGGCTCCGGACCCCGGTTTGCCGGACGCGTGGGAGCATCACCATCGACGCCTCGTCTTGGAGGGACTCATGGAACAGTGTCCGGAGCTGGCCGAAGCTCCCGATACGATAGAAGCGCCGGTCTACGCCGCCTATGCGATGTTCGATGCCCAAAACGCGGTTCGGTTGCACCACTTGGCCGATGAAACGGCGGCGGTCTGGCGCGAATTGGACCCGCTCGTGCGATCCCGCACGATCGTGCATTTGCATACGCAATGCGGCAACGGTGTCTACATGCCGGTGTGGACGGATTTATTCGATCCTGAACTGCCGGAAGAACACGGCCCGGTGTGGACGTCGTCCGATGTATGGGTCTTCACGGCTGATTTGCCCATCGAGTGGCCGGGCGAGATGCTGACCAATCGGCTGTTGGCCGAAGGGTGCACCAGGTTTGAGAATCACATCGTCGAAACTCCGGAAAACTGACCGCTGCTCCCGTTCTTCGGCCCGATCGATTGCAAGTCGTCTCGCTCTCTCACTCGCCGCTGCGCGAAATGCGCGATTCGGTGATTTTCTCGCCGGCCCGTTTTATTCTTCATGACATGAAAGGAAGAACGCAGCCGGATCCATCCGGACGAGCCATGGCAAATCTGGCGTCGTTTATAGGATTGGCCTTGGTCTGGAGTGTGGTCTGGGCCAACCTGCCCTCCTGGGAAGAATTGTTGTCGGAACAGCCGGTCGTTCACTCTCCGGCCGCCGTACCCGAGCTGGATCTGACGATTCCGGGGGTCACCGCTTCTCACACAGCCGGAGAGCCTCATCGGGTCGGTGGGAACGCCGATCGTCAGGCAAGCCGGTTCCATCGCGTTGCAGAGTCAAAGTGTGCTGAAGACATGCAGCGAGTCTGCCCCGCCTCGCTGTCGAACGAAGAGCGTCTCCGGTGCGAGGCGCTGAATCTGAAACGGGCATCGACTCTCTGCCGGACGTCTGAGGAGCAACCGACGCAAGGAAAGTAATCCGGCTAGGCGACGAGTATTTTCAGGCAGGAGCGGAGGTCTCGCGCAAATTCACCCGCACGGCGATAGCGGCGGACCGGGTTTTTGTGAAGGGCACGATCCAGAATGTCTTGCAAAGCGGGCGGGAGATCGGTTCTCAGTTCCGAGAGCTTGGGATGCGGGGTGTTGGCGATGGCAAACAGAACGGCCGGCACGTTATCGCCCGTAAAGGGGGGACAGCCGGTCAGGAGTTCGAACGTCACGACGCCCAGGGAAAAAATGTCGGACCGGCCGTCCACTTTTTTCCCGGCGATCTGTTCCGGCGACATATAGGTGGGAGTTCCCATCACGGTATGCGTCGTAGTCCTTGATGACGACGTCATGTGGGCGATGCCGAAATCCATCACTTTGATCACCTGATCGTCCGTCAGCATGATGTTGCCGGGTTTGATGTCGCGATGAACGACGCCCCGCTGATGGGCGTAATCCAAGGCGTCGGCGACGGTGGCGAGGATGGGAAGCAGTTTGTCGAGCGGCAAGAGGTGAGGTGCGCGCGACCACTTCTTGAGCGTGGTGCCGTGGAGTAATTCCATCGCGATATAGCCCAGATCATCTTCTTCCCCGGCGTCGAAGATGGTCACGATGTTCGGATGAGACAGATGACCCGCCGATTCGGCTTCCCGAAAGAAGCGAGCTTTGGCAGCTTGGTACTTCTCGTGATCGTCAACGCCGTCCAACCGCATCGTTTTGATGGCGACAAACCGCTGAATCGTGGGATCTTTCCCCAGATAGACGACCCCCATCGCGCCGCGTCCCAATTCTTTTAAAATTTTGTATCGGCCGAGCATGCCGGGTGAATTTCTGTAGGCCGGGGGGGAGGCGGCCTCGAAATTGACTTCGTCAGTGGAATCCTGTGAACCGATCTCGTCCCTACTTTCGTCGGTCCATGATGACGGTCCCGAATCGCCCCGCTCATCCGACGTGGAAAAAAAACGATGAAGAGAATCAAGCTTTGAAAGCCACCCGGCCGTGACCCACAATCCCGCCAACGTTAGGCCGGAGGCGTAGGTGAGCCGATAATACCGACTTCCGATGGAGTCAACGAGCGGGAACTCGGCGGCTCGAATCGTTCTGTCCACGACGATCAACAGAACGAGAACGGCCAAGGGGAAGACAAGTTTGCGCAAAAACGAAAAGCCGCTCCCATTGTCCGGCATCCGCCGGTGCGCTTGGATCGTGATCAGACTCAGCCCAATCAGGCCGGTTCCCTCCATGAGCACGCGGACGGTTTGGGAGCCGTTCAGAGGATGAAACACAAAGGGAGCTGTCTGTAAGAAAGGAAGCTTGCTGAGCAAAGGACCTCCGAAGAGGGCCGTGAGAAGAACGAGAAAATACGAACAGGTCCAGCCGAGCGCCTTCATCATGGGTGCATGCGCCGTCAAACTCGTCACAGTCTAACGGATCATCAAGGCGAGTCAATGAATCCCGAAAAAGGCGCAGTATGCGTTCCAATCCGGCGGGAGATCCACGCTCGATGGGTGAGGCAAGCTACAACTTGGAGTGCGCACGTTTCATGGCATCGACAAGGGAGGAAGAAACGCGCAACGTCCCTCTGCCGACGCCGACGCCGATGTCCGGCTTAGTCACCCCGTGGAAGTCGCTTCCGCCCGTGACCAACAGATCCAATTGTTTGGCCAACGCCAAATACTCGCGCGTCTGCCTGGCGGTGTGCGTGCTGTAATAGACTTCGATGCCGGCGAGTCCGTCGGCTTTGAGCCGACGGGCCAGGTCCGACAACGTGCCGTCCGGCGTCTTGATCCAGGTGGGGTGGGCGAGGACCGCAAGCCCCTTTGCGTCCTTGATCCATCGGATGGCTTCTGCGGGAGCAGGGAGTTCGCGCGGGACGTAGGCCGGGCGTCCTTCTGCAAGCCACAGATCGAACGCCTCCTGCGCCGACGCGACGACGCGCTTTTCAATCAGCACTCGCGCGATATGCGGTCGCCCGACCGAATCGGTTCCGGCCACCGCGCGAACCTCGTCGTAGGTAATATCAATCCCAGCGGCCTGCAACCGTTCGATGATTTTGGGATTTCGGCGGTGACGGCTCTCGCGGAGAACCGCCAGTCGTCGATTCAGCATCTCGTCTTGCCAGTCGAGAAAGTATCCCAGCACGTGCAATTCCGCGTCGCCGCAGAGGGAACTGATCTCGACTCCGGGGATGACGTCGATGCCGAGTTCTCGGCCGGTCTGCGTGGCTTCGGGTATGCCCGATGTGATGTCGTGATCGGTAATGGCTGCCGCCGTCACGCCGGCTTCGTGCGCGAGGGCGATGACTTCGGCAGGAGTGAAGCTTCCGTCGGAATGGGTGGTGTGCAGGTGAAGGTCCGCGCGGCTCATGTCGGTCATGCCTCTCAAGATGGTTTTCGTGCGACGAGTCGGGCCGTGTACGCCGGGCGATCCGCCCGGCGTCCCTCGTCATAATGCAGGATCTGGAGGCCGGACGCAAGGTTCAGCAGCTCGTTGGAGTCGAGGCAAAATTCGCGTCTCTTCGGATGATGGTAGTGAACGTGGTTGTCGACGGTGAACGTTTCATAAACCAGCGCGCCACCCGGCTTCAGCGCTTCGAAGAGGAGGGGGAACAAGGGACGATACAGATAAAAAAACACGACGATCACGTCGTATTGCTCCTTGCCGAGACGGGGTTCATGGGGAGGAGGCTGTTCAAGGTCGACGACCTGTGTCGTGATTCTATCGCATGCGCGCGATCGGGCGGAGGTGATGAGCCGATCCAGGGCGGCGGCGTTCCGATCGACGGCGTGGACCTGATAGCCGTGGGACGCGAGAAACAGAGAGTGGCGACCGTTGCCGGCCGCCACGTCAAGCGCGGTGCCGGCGGGAAGTCGGTGCAGTTGTTCGACGAGCAGTCGGGCCGGGGTGTCATCGTCGTATCGGGTTTGATGGGTTTCTCTGGTGCGTTCAACGGAGACTCCGACGGAACCGGTGATGAGGTCAATCGGCGGATGGAGTTTTCGAAGCCACAGTTTGGCGTGCTCGATCGGAAACTCCTCGAACAACATCCTGAGGAGTCGCTCGGCCATGGTTTCCAACAGGCGGCAGTCTTGCGCCGTTCCAACTTCCACGAGGCGTCGGGCGACGGCGGCATAGTCGATGGTGAATTCGATCTGGTCGCCGAGATCCGGCTGTTCGGAGGATCGGCGCAGTTCCACATCGATCGCGAGCGGTTGCGGACGGGCTCGTTCTTCGGCCGTCACACCGCAGCGGCCGCGGAATTCCAACCGCTCGATGACAATGGACTCCGGCATGCCGCATTGTCGGCGAGGGGATTTGAGGCTGTCAAGCGCGGGACGGCCTGCGTGAGTCCTGACAGCTACACGAAATAGCGGCTGGTGTCGAATTTGTGTTGAGTGTGGTCGATGAGACGAGCAATGCTGTGAGCGTAGCCGCCGGTCTCGTCCTTTTCGGTCAAGTCCAGCTCCGGTCCGTTGTCGAGAGGATTTCCCTCCGGATCGGCGATCACTTTGACGAGCGGGCGTTCGCTCTCCGAGAGGGCGGCGGCCGGTTTGAGCACGACCGCAAACGCGCCGTTCGTAAGCTCCACGAGACTGCCGATCGGGATGATGCCCACACAGGTCACGAACAGTTTCATGAGCGTCGGGTCGAAGCTCGTTCCCGCCTTCTCAAGCATCAGGCGCAAGACCTTTGAGGGAGCCATCGCCTCGCGGCGATAAACGCGGGACGACGTCATCGCGTCGTAACAG
>JAIWOH010000090.1 GCA_020216985.1 Nitrospira sp. | reverse complement strand
TCGGCGATCGACACGATGCGGCTCGAGACGCTTTGCGTCCAGGGAACGGCCAGTTTGGGATAGCCCGAAAAGTCGTAATTCATGTGATGCTCAAAGGACGCGGAGGCCATTCGCGCCGGAACGTTTCCGAAGCCGCGCAATTTGATAAGCGTGAACACCCCTTCTTTGGGGTGGGTTTGCATGATTTCCCACTCCTCGGGACTGAACTCGCCGGGCTTGTTGAGGATGTCCAGCGAGATCGCGCATTTCCCCACGTCATGAAAGAGCGCCGCCAAGCCGAGATCGGCCAGCTCGACTTTGGCGTATCCTGCCCGATTGCCGAGCGCCATGGAAAGCAACGCCACATTGACGGAATGTTCCTGGGTGTACTGGTCGTGACAGCGCAACGTCGTAAAGCCCAGCATGGCCGGCTCGTCCTGCATCATCAGATCGACGATGTTTTGAATGGCCCGTTTGGCTTGTTTGAAGCTCAGAGTGCCTCCCTCGCGGGCGGATTGAGTGAGGCGGCCGACCGCGTCGGAGACCTTTTCATAAGCGGCTTTCATCTGCGCTTTCCGGCGGAGCTTCGGGGAATCGTCGTCGGACGAAGCCGCCGGCGCCAACGCGCGGGGGCTTTCGATCGTGATGCCCGTGACGTTGAGCGCGGCGAGCGCTCGCCGAAAGTCGTCGATCGATTGTGTGGCGGGATCGAGGCTGACGAACAAGGAGGCGAATTGGCGGAGATCGTCGGAAGATAGTGAGCGGGAAAAGGTGAGGCCGCCCATTTTCCAGGTATTCAGGGCATCGATCACGTTGGACAGGACCAGCATTTGTTGCTGGCTGACCCGCAGGTGGTCCTCGCCCAGGAAGAAGAAATCGTTCTGCACGCGGAGCGTGACCGGATGCTCGTGGGCCAGGGTATGGATGAGCGTCAACATGGACTCGACCGGCTTGTCAAGGGCGGCGTTGTTTCGACCGTGAATGCGGGAGGTTTTGATCAAAGCGTTCAGTTGGGTCAGCAGTTGGAACCCCAACATCGCCATTTGTTGGTCATAGATGTCTCCGGCTTCCGAGCCCTGTCCCACCTTTTTGGCAAGCGATTGCTCGTGAGCGAGAATCGGCGGGACGCCGATCGAGGAAGGGGAGGACGATTCGTTCATGGTTGCGGTTCCTTGTCGGCCGAGGGGGCGGCCGGTGCGTTGTGCCGAGCCCGTTGTTGGGCGCGCGACAAACCGTGGGTGCAGGCTTGCCGAACCGTGGCGCCGCCTTTCTTGCTCCCGTTCACGAGCGCCGCCACGGCCGCGGGAGTGCCGAGTTTGCCGAGAGCTTCCGCGGCCAATACGGCCAGTTCTTCTTTTTTCTTTCGGCCGAGCCACGACCGTGCGGTCAAGAGACCTTCCCAATACGGGACCGCTTCGTCCCCGCACGTCGCTCCGACGGCGTGAAATATCGCCCGGCGCTCGCTGATCGGGCGGTTCCCGAACGTATCGGCCGACAGAGTGGGAAGCCAGTGGGAAAACGAAACCGAGTACTGCCCCGAGATCAGCAGTTTTAAGGCCGCGATGCGGATGCTTTCCTCTTCGTCGTCCATGAAAGAAAGAAGCTTCAGGCCGTCGCCGCTCGGACGCAACGAGCCGATCGCGTGCACGACGGCTTTACGGACCTGCGCATCCGGGTGTCGGGCGAGTCGTTCGACGGATTCGGTGAACGCCGGGTTCTTTAACTTGGTGAGAATCGCGAGGAGATGGCATACGTAAGCCGGCCGCCGGTCCCGCAGCCCTTTGACGAGCGGTTCGGGGTTGTCTTTCGCCAGGATCGCAAGCGCTTCGGCCACGATGGCCTGATGAGCCGGCGATGCCAGGTTGGCCAGCAGTGAACAGAGTCCGGGGACGGCGTCCGGCTTCATCAGCAACAAAATCGTCGAGAGGCCGGCCGTCGAGCCGTCCGGATGTTGATTCAGATATGTTTCGACGGCTTTTATCCGGCCCGGGCGGCCGAATCGGTCGAGAAGAGCGCGGACCTGTTGTTTGTGTTCTTCGCCGAGGTCCGGCCTGACGGCGTCGGCTTCATGAAGCAGACTGACCACGTGCTCCAAGACCGTCCATTTTCCCTCGCGGAGGAGGAGATCGATGATGTCTCCCCATACGTCGAACAGTTTCGTCAGCAGCGCCGACGACCGTTCGGATGCGAGAACGGCGGTCAACATCTCCATGATATGCAAGAGATCGTCCTGATCCCGCTCTGCTTCAATGTCCCGCGCGAGGGCTGCTGACTCTTCGTCGGTGACCTCGAACCCGACCAGACCGTTGTGCAAACGGTTGCCCCGGTTCGTCGATTCCGCGTCGGAATCGGTCGTTTCCTTCGTCCGGCGGGCTCGCTCGCGATCCAATAAGTCTCGCAGCGAGGAGTCGGACGAACTCATGATCGCACTGGTCCGGTCCGTTGTATTGTCGTGGGACGACGAGTGGGCCACTTCTTCAGCCGTTACGATCGCGATCGTCGAGAGATCTCGTGACCACAGGCGGGTGACGAGGTCGTCGTCTTCTTGGCCGGATTCCGTGGTCCCCCATATCGAATCGAGGAAGTACGTCAGATCTTCTTGAGAGAGGCCTTCGTAGATCGAAAGCTCCCGAATGCCGTCCGCGTAGAGTTTGAACGCGAAGCTCTCACCGCCCTCGCCGAGGTCCGTTTGGTAGACGACGGAATCGTTGAATCGCAGCTCGGAACGATGAACAAGGAAGGTGAGCTTCGAATAGGCAGCCAGGTGGCCCGTCAATTCCTCGAAAAGCTGCCTGGCGAACTTTTGAGCCACGGGGTTCGTCGGGCCGTAGGTGCGGTTCGACTTGGCCGTTTTGTCCAGCAACTTGAGGATGCGTTTGACGGAAGCCGTTTCCGGATCTTCCGCGTTCTTGACCGCCGCCGCGGTCAGCGGGTCTTGCGCCGTTTTGAGGTCGGCCATACCCCTTATCACCTACCGGGCCGGGCCGGATTCGTCAAGAAAATCGCGGTTCATCGCGCGGTAGAGGAATATCGCGCAGGATTCCAAATCGTCTTGTTTGGAAAGAGCGGGAACCGCTAGAATCTCTCCGTCGAATTCTCGCGTTGTAGGGGGAGCACGCCGAGTCATGAGTCGATCGGCTCTGGTCGTCTGTTTCGGAGACAGTCTGACGGTGGGGTTTCAGTCTCCGACGCCAGAGAATCCGACGGGGGCGGAGACTCCTTACGGCCGGTTTCTGCAGGATCGCCTGGGAAAGGCGGCGCTCGTTCGGATCAGCGGAGCATGCGGTGAACTGACCGGGGAAATGGTGAGCCGGTTCAGGCGCAGCGTGTCGGACCAGAAACCCGACTACGTTCCGATTCTGGGCGGGACCAACGATTTGGGCTGCGGGCTGTCGCCCGATGAAATCATGGCCAATTTGACGACGTTGTATGAACTGACGCGGAACGCCGGCGGCGTTCCGATTCCGGTGACCGTGCCGTCGATCCGCGTGGAAGGAAGTCCGGGCAATCGGGAAGCGAATGAGTGGGTGGCGGGGCACCTGGCTCGTCGAAACGTCCTCAACAAGCTGATCCGGGACTATGCCGCGTCCCGCTCCCTTGCGTTGGTCGATTTGTTTTCCGCCACCGTGGATCCCACGAGCGGCCAGTTGGCCGCTCGTTATTCGAACGACGGTCTTCACTTGACAACGGCAGGCTACATGCGGTTTGCCGAGATGATAGCTCACATTCTGCTCTCGAGATTACAACAAACGACCTGATTCTGAAGGAGGTGTTACGTGAGAGGAAGGAGCGCCGGTTCCTCTCGTGTTTGGACGTTGACGACCGCATAAAAGTTTTCCCGGCATTCAGGCGGGCGAACAGAAACCGGATACAACAAGGAGCCGCACCCATGCGCTGGTTCAATTTTGTTGGATGGGGAATGTTGACGCTCGCCGTCATCCTGGATGAATGGCTGTATTTGTATCTGTGGGAAGAATTCAACGTGGGAGTGGCCGTTGCAGCCGTGATCTATTTAGTCGTTGCGATCGGATTGTCCGTTTGGGGAGGCCGGTCCACCGATCCAGACTGATGTCTGGAACCGAACGGTCCTCCGACCATCGCACGTGTCGGCCGCTTCACGGCTCAAGTAATTATGGAAAGTTCGTGAAGAATTCGGTTGTCTGCTTGGAAGCCGGGCAGATAGCCTGAACGTCTTAACGAAGAGAGGTAAGGAACAAGACGTTCAGGCCTCAGAAAGCCATGAATCGCTCGATCAACGGGACTAGAGAACCCGCCAGGTGCGGCCGTCATTTTGGATGAGACGGTCGGCTTCCACCGGTCCCCAGGTGCCGGCCGGGTATTCGGGCAACCAGCGGAGCCCTTGTTTTTCCCAGGCATCGAGAATCTGAGTGATCCAAGCCCAGGAGGCTTCGACCGCGTCGCGTCGCATGAAACGGGAGGCGTCGCCCGCCATCACGTCAAGCAAGAGCCGCTCATAGGCCTCCGGCGAAGGACGTCCGAAGACCTCCGTGTATTTGAAGTTCATCTCCACCGGATGGGTTTGTGCCCTCGTGCCTGGTACGCGGGAGACGATGCGGAGTGAGAGTCCTTCCTCCGGCTGAATTCTCAAGGTCAGCACGTTCGGCGCCTGTGGTTTCCGAGGGTCTGCGTTGAACAGAATTTGCGGGATTTCTTTGAAGTACACGGCCACTTCGCTGGCGCGGAGCGGTAGGGCTTTGCCCGTCCGCAAGTAAAAGGGCACGCCGGACCACCGCCAGTTTTCGACGAAACACTTGACGGCCACGTAGGTTTCGGTGACGGAATCGGGTTTGACGCCCTTTTCGCGTCGATAGCCGGGCACCGGTTTCCCGTGCACCGTTCCTTCCGTGTATTGCGCTCGCACCGTGACCTTGTCCACGTCTTGAGAGGTAATGGGTTTCAAGCAGCGGAGGACTTCCATCTTGGCGTTTCGGACCACGTCCGGGTCCAGAGAATAGGGCGGTTCCATCGCGACCAGGCAGAGTAATTGGAGCAGGTGATTCTGCACCATGTCCCGCAGGGCGCCCGCTTCCTCGTAGTAGGCGGCCCTGGTTCCGACTCCCTCCGCCTCGCTGACGGTGATTTGGACGTGGTCGATGTACTTGCGGTTCCAAATCGGCTCGAAAATACTGTTGGCAAAACGCACCACCATCAGGTTCTGAACCGTCTCTTTGCCCAAATAATGATCGATGCGGAAAATTTGCGATTCATCGAAGACTCGGCCTGTAGCGGCGTTGATCGCCTGTGCCGATGCCAAGTCCCGCCCCACCGGTTTCTCAACGATGATTCTGGCATAGGGGGAGCGGGCGCCGGGAGTCCCGGCGAGGCCGCTGGCGGCCAGCCCTTCGCAAACGGGAGTGAACGAACTGGGGGGAATGCTCAGATAAAAAATACGGTTCCCCGGCAATGCAAACGACCGTTCCAGTTCTTCGACGCGGGCTTTCAGCCCCGTATAGGTTTGAGGGTCGTCGTTTCCGCCGGCCAGATAGAACAGACGTTGCGAAAAGGCGCTCCATGAATCTTCGATCAAAGCCTGCCGGGAATGGGTGATGACGCCGTCCCGCATGACGGACCGGAACTCCTCGTCGCTCATCGGCGTGCGGCCCAGTCCCAGCACAATGTAGTTGGACGGCAGCAACCCGTCCAGCAGCAGATTGTACAGGGCCGGGACCAGCCGACGTCGGGCCAAGTCGCCGGAGCCGCCGAAAATGACGATGGCGCAGGGATCAACGGGAGTAATAGTTTCCGTCGGCGGACCGTTGTCGAGGCGATGCGCTTGGGTTTCCATAGAGACCTGCATGATTCCGGCGAGGACTATTGTTTGACGGCGTGGCCGCCGAAGGCGTTCCGCAGCGCGGCCAACAGTTTTTCCGCAAACGAGTCGTCTTGTCGCGATCGAAACCGAGTAAAGAGAGCCGCCGTGAGCGTGGGTACCGGCACGTCTTTCTCGATCGCGTCGGCGATCATCCAGCGGCCTTCGCCGGAATCCTGCACGTATCCTTTTAATTTTTCCAGTTTCTGATCTTCTTTGAGCGCGCCCGCCGCCAATTCGAGCAGCCAGGAACGGACGACGCTCCCGTGCATCCAGAGGTCCGCGATGCGGGCCAGGTCCAGCTTGTACTCGCTCTTGGACATCAGCTCGAAGCCCTCCGCGTATCCCTGCATCAGGCTGTATTCGATGCCATTGTGGACCATCTTGACGTAATGGCCGGCGCCCACGGTGCCGACGTGGGCCCACCCCTGTTCAGGCGCCAGGGTGGTGAAGATCGGAGCCAGCCGGCTCACGGCCGCTTGTTCTCCTCCGATCATCAGGCAATAGCCGACCTTCAAGCCCCAGATGCCTCCGCTCGTGCCGACGTCCACGTAGTGAATGCCCCGTTTCTTGAGCTCGGCGGCCCGCCGCACATCATCATGGAAACGGGTATTACCCCCGTCGATGATCGTGTCGCCCGCGTGCAGCAGCGAAGCGACCGCGTGAACGGTTTCTTCCGTCGGGGCGCCGGACGGTACCATGATCCAGACCGTCCGCGGAATGCTCAATTTGCCTACTAAATCGGCGACGGAGGAAGAGCCGACGCATCCCACGCCTTCCGCCTGCTTGATGAGGTCTGCCGAACGGTCGAACACAACGATGCGATGGTCGTCGCGCCGCAGGCGAGTCACCATGTTCATGCCCATTTTGCCGAGGCCGATGAATCCCAACTCCATAACCGCTCCTTTGTGTGCGTTACTCCGATGACGAGATTGGAAGCCTCCCTGCGAGTTTCAAACCGACAGCGTCTTCATCGACCGCCATAGGCGAAACCATGGGGCGATTGCCGGTGCCGATCCGCCGGTCAGTCGATACGGGCGGGGTTCGGGACCTCCTTGAAGAGGAGATCGGCAAATTGCCTCCCAAAGTTGAGCCGGTCGGCCACATTCGTTGCAGAAAGAAAGCGGCCGGCCAAATCGGCCAGGGCCGGGTCGCGCGAGGCCATGAATCGGTGGACATCAGCCGGAGCGACCAGCCAATAGCCCCTGAGACGAAAGAAAGCCAAAACACAGTCTTCGTAAAACAGGCTCAACAGATACTGCGCCGCGGCCGGTTTATCGGAGAGATCTTCCGCCTTCCCCAACCAGTGATAGCACTCGGCTTTCAGGCGAATTCGCTCATTGAGCGTGGCCGGAGGCGGGCCCTGACGGAACCGGTGGTGGGCCTTCTGAATCAACTGTGCGCAAATTCCATTGTGGTCGAACAGAATGCGTGCTTTTCTGAGTAGTGAAGGCAATCGGAGGGAGTGGGCGAGTTCCTCCTCGACCTCTTTGTGCCCTCGGTATCGGATGTCGGCCAGGCGGTCTCCGACGCGCAGGATTTCATGGCCGTCGGCCTGGCCCTTGACCAAAGCGATCAAGTCGATGTCGCTGTGGGGGGTGACGGATCGGCGTGCTCCCGATCCGACGAGCAGCACGCCGACCAAATCACCACCGCGCCAACCCCTGACATGGCTCAGAGCGACGTCGACTCCGTCGTCGAAACCGGGAGTCTTGGGCGAGGCCGGCTGTTCCGGCTGTTCCGGAATGTTCAGCAGCTCGGCGTTGAGTTCTTCGCGAGTCGGTAAGTCGGGAGCTTTGCTCGAATCCGCCACCGGATCGGTCGATGATTTCATGGAGGTATATTTTACGGTCAATTTCCGGGGATCGCGTTGACAACCTGTGTCGGCATTCTATGGAGGGTGAGAACGAGTGTCAATGCACGGGAACGCGAAGGGCGGTCACGGCGCGAGAACCCGCGTGAAAACGGCTCCGGCTTCGTCGATCTGTTTTGCGGTTACGTTGAGATGGGTGACGGCTCGATAACTCAAGCCGCCGATCGCGTTGATCAGGACGCCTTCTTGTTTCAACGCGGCGATGATTTCGGCCGGCGTGCGGCGATCGCCGATGACGTCGAAGATTACGATATTGGTCTCGACGTGTTGAGGGGCGATGCGGACGGATGGAATGTGCTGGAGAAGGCGGGCCAACTTTTTGGCGTTCGTATGATCTTCCGGCAGACGCGCGACGTGGTGCTCCAGCGCGTAGATGCCGGCGGCGGCCAACACGCCGGCCTGGCGCATGGCGCCGCCGTACATGCGGCGAAAGCGCCGCGCACGCTCGATGAGCTGCTGATCGCTTGAGATCAACAAAGAGCCGGCCGGGGCGCCGAGCCCCTTGGAAAGGCAAATCGAAACCGTCTCAAAGTGTTGAGCGTAGGAAGCGGGAGGAATGGTCGTGGCGGCCACGGCGTTCATGAGCCGGGCGCCGTCCAAATGCATGGGAATCCCGTGTTTGACGGCGACGGCTCGGATCTTCTCGATGGTGGAGAGGGGATAGATCGTGCCGCCTCCTGCGTTGTGGGTGTTTTCGAGGCAGATGAGGCCCGTGGGGATGCTATGGGGATCTTTCGGCCGTATGGCCGCCTCGACCTGTTCGGCGGTGATGATGCCCCGTTCTCCCGGCACCCAGTGTAACTGCACTCCGGCCAACGCCCCGGCGGCGCCCTGTTCGTATCGAACGACGTGGCTCGTGCTTTCAACGATGACTTCCTGCCCCGGCTGGGTTTGGGAGCGGATGGCAAGCTGGTTCGCCATGGTGCCGGAGGGCACGAAGAGCGCGAATCGCTTGCTCAGCATCGCCGCGGCCATCTCTTGCAGGCGGTTGACCGTGGGATCTTCCCCGTAGACGTCGTCGCCCACCTCGGCCTCGGCCATGGCTTTGCGCATGCCGTCCGTCGGCTTGGTGACGGTGTCGCTGCGAAGGTCGATCACGAACGCTCCTCTTTCCTCTGGCCGGACATCAAAGCGCGCCCATTCTAGCAGAATCTTCTCCTTGCGGGCCAAGCCGGACCTGCTAGACTGGCCAGTCCATGGCAACGGGGATTGAATCGGATCGCTCACTCCTGAATCGGGGGGCTGCTTTGTTCGGCGCTCGGCCGGAAGAAGTGCTGCCGCTGGCCTGGGCGTTCGCCTATTTTTTTTGCCTCCTCTGCGGCTATTCGATTCTCCGTCCGGTGCGTGACGAAATGGCTATCGAAGGGGGGATCAAGCACCTTCCCTGGCTGATGAGCGCCACGTTCGTCACGATGGTGCTCGCGACGCCGCTGTTCGGTTGGCTCTCCGCCCGCTGTTCGCGCTCTCGATTGCTCCTGACGATCTATACGTTCTTCATGACCAATCTGGCGGTTTTTTATGTCGTGATGTCGAGCCATTGGCAGGCGGAATGGGTGGCCCGCGGGTTTTTCGTCTGGCTGTCGGTATTCAACCTGTTCGTCGTGTCGGTGTTTTGGAGTTTCATGGACGATCTGTTTACGCCGGAGCAGGGAGCGAGGCTGTTTGGCGTCATCGCCGCCGGCGGGAGCAGCGGTGCGTTGCTCGGCCCGCTGCTCACGACGGGGTTGACCTTTTTTATTTCGGTTCCGGAGTTGATGCTGATCTCGGCCGGCTTTCTGGGGTTGTGTCTGGTTTGTATCGACCGACTTGAACGATGGGGGGCTGCACGCACGGCTCGTCATCCGCCTCATTCAGGCGACCCGCTCGGGGGAGGCGTGTTGGCGGGCGTGCGCCTTGCACTGTCGTCGCCCTATCTCCTGGGCATTTGCGGCTACATCGGGCTGCTGACCATGACGGCCACGTTTCTCTACTTCGAGCAGACCAGACTCGTGGCGGACTATCTGGATCGGCCGGAAGCCAGGACCAGACTCTTTTCCGCGATCGATTTCACGACCAATCTGTTGACATGGACGACCCAGCTTTTCATCACCAACCGGCTGATCGGACGATTCGGCTTGGTCGCGGGCCTCGTGTGTCTGCCGGCGATCAGCGTCGCGGGATTTCTGGGAATCGCCCTTTGGCCGACGCTGGCCGTCTACATCGTCTTTTCGGTTCTGCGAAGGGTGAGCGAATATGCTCTCTCCAAACCGTCGCGCGAAGTGTTGTTTACCGTGCTCAGCCGCGAAGAAAAATACAAGGCCAAAAATTTCATCGATACG
>JAIWOH010000089.1 GCA_020216985.1 Nitrospira sp. | reverse complement strand
GCCGTCTCGCGGGGCGGCGATGCCTCCACCGCCTGGCTGGTCAGCGGCTTGAAATCGTTGGGAGCTACGACGACCCACATCGCCTGGGCCCTGGTGCCGTTGATGGTTGCGTGGGTGTGGCTCGCGAAGGTGCTGGCGCGGAGGAAAGAGCAGAGGTCAGAGCCGACAGTCCTTGATGAAGTTTCCTCGGGTCGATGAACAAGATCGTTCTAGCTCCCCACCCTCGCAAGCGTGTTTTCATCCGTATGATGGAACAAATCCGGGCGGCCGGGCATGAGAAGCTGCGTGTCCTCTCGATAGTGAAAGTGATTCCGGTCCAGGATCGTCACGGTCACCTCGTACCGCACGGTCTTGAACTCCTTGGCGAGGAACCGGTTTGAGCAAATGCCATGGGTGTCTGATCCGGCTTCAGCCAGCAGGGTAAAGGTCGTGGCCGTCGGCTCGGCCGTGCCGCCGGCGATCAGCGCCACCCCGCGCGGCACGATGAAACAGCGCAACACCTGTCGTTCCCCTGGGTCCCAGAGCCAGTAGCCGACTTCTTCATGGAAGGGATCGGTTTCCCCGATCCGCCGCGCCACCGTGGCATAACGTAAGCCGTACAAGACTTGTTCGTGATTGCGTATCGGCCCGATCGGCTCAAAGGTCATCCGTTCGCGAAAAACGTTCCGTTCCGTCCCGCGATCGTCCCCCGGCGCCACGTCCGTGCCCTTGTCTCCCTCCCACATACCGGCCAGCGGCGCCAATGGCCCGAGCTGTTTAATCAGATCCGAATCCATAAGGCCTCCTTCTTGTTGACGATGGGACACCGGTGAGGTCACAAAAGCCCGGACTGCGCCATTCGTCACTGTTCCCTATCTGAGGCGAAGCCGGCTCACTATCCCAGTCGTACAGGTTGTCCGTCAAGCGGGGATACTGCCGGATAGTTGCCAAGGCGGGTGGGTTTCAGCCCGAAACGAACCCAAAAGCCGGACCAGCCGTCGCTTGTGCCTCGCTCCTAGAACACTGTGGATCGACCAGGAGTCTTCGTAGAGAGTACGGCATCTAAGAAGACCTGGTCCTCGACATCAATAAATTCCACGCCCGCGACGAAGCCGTGAACCCACCTGACGGTTGCCAGGAGGACGTTGATCGGCGGTAAGTGGTGAAGGTGCAACGTCAATGTGAGTTTTTGGTCTCGCTGAACTTTTTGAGTCACGACGATGCGTGTGCCTTTGCGGGAGATATCAAGAACGGTGCCGTTGTCCTCCTCCTTGGTGAGGATTGAGATGAGAGAAGCCGTGCCTGTGAGGGGGATGCGAGAATTGTTGCGTCCATGGGGCATAAACGGCCTCGGGGGAAATTGTTTGATGGCGATGTGGCGATTCATCTGGTCTTGATGGGCATCAAATAATCGTGTTTATCTCCGCTTAAAAGCATTGCGGTCGTTGTCCCAAAAGCAGCGGCCGTGGAAGGATATCGTAGAGAAGCTCTGTAAACGCTGGATCATTGTTCGGTGAAGGTTCGCATATGACCGTGCAACCATGTCGGCTTTACCGACAAAAAAATCGCGTGGTATAGTCTGCCGCCGTTTGCACAGCGAGCAAGCATCAACCCTCCACATCACGGAGATCGAGAGGAGTCTCAATGCCGGAAGTTCCTGCCAAATTGTACGTCGAGAAATTGCTGAAGGAGAGCCGCAGTGACGCAAGGCGATTGGCCTTGGTGTCGGCGGCCGTCAAGGATTCAGCGCTGCGAGCGATGGCCGATGAGCTGGAAGTCGGGGAACAGGCGATTCTCGCCGCCAATGAGCGGGACGTCGACGCTCTCGGTGCGTCGTACGAGGGCGACGTCGGTAAGGACCGAATGAAGGAATTAGTCGCGCGCGTGCGTCTGACGGCCGATTCCGTCAAGGAGATGGCCGATCGGCTTCGCGTCGTCGCTGACTTGCCCGATCCCGTCGGCGCCGTCACCGGCAGATGGGAAAGGCCGGATGGGCTGCAGGTCGAGCGGGTTCGCGTTCCGATCGGGGTGATCGGCGTCATCTCGGAGATGAATCCGCTGGTAACGGTCGAATCGATCGCGCTGTGCCTCAAGTCCGGCAACCTCTGTGTTTTTCGGGGCGCTCCCGAGTGGAAGGAAACGCATCGGGCCCTGGAAACGGCGTTGCGCCGTGCGGCGGAACGAAGCGGACTCGCCGCTGGCTCGTGGATTGTGATCGACCGCCCGGACAAGGAGATGGCTCTCGAACTGATGCGGTCCGGTAAAAACCTCGACGCGCTGATTGCGCGCGGAGGGATGGGCCTTCGCAAGGTCGTGATGGAACAGGCCAAGGTGCCGGTGTTGTGTCATGACGGAGGATTGACGCACCTCTACGTCGATGGGGAAGTCGATCTTCCGCTGGCGCAAAACGTGGTCATTAATTCCAAAGTCCAGCGGGCCTCAGCCTCCAATTCGCTCGATACGTTGTTGGTCGAACAGATCGTCGGACGGCAATTCTTGCCTCCGCTGATCAACCGATTGCTCGAGCAATTCAAGGTCGAGGTTCGGGGTTGCCCCAAAACCATCGCCCTGATGGGGCAGATGGCGATGACGGGTCATACGGCGATCGTGCCGGCGACGGAGGCCGATTGGCGGACGCAGTTTCTCGGGCCGATCTTGGCCGTGAAGATGGTGGAGGGACTGGATGAAGCGATCGCCCACATTGCCGGCCACGGCCCTTGTCTCACGGCAGTGATCGCGACGGATCGCTATGAGTCGGCGATGCGGTTCGCGCGAGAGGTCGACGCCGGGACCGTGTTGGTTAACGCGTCCTCGCGGCTGAACGCGGGAGACGGATTCGGTTTTAGTGTCGACATCGGCCTTGGGGTCGGACGCCTGCACGCCAAGGGGCCGATCGGGTTGGAGCAGTTGACTTGCGAGAAATACGTCGCTTTCGGAACGGGCCAATTGCGAGCGCCCCATCCGGTTCCGGACACCTATTTCGACGCCATCATGTTGAAACGGGCGTGACGTCCGTCGGGCGTCCATCGCATCGCCGTCCGTCGAGGCAAATTCGTGACGGATGAGAAAAACGACGAGATACGGAAGGCGCTTCGCGACCATCTTGCGCAGTGGGGGCTCAAGCGATGGGCGACGGTCCGCGAGTACCTTGCCTGGCAGCAACGACTGGTAGCTTCCGAAACTCTTGAACGATTCGCCGAACAAGCCGAGCGAAGACGAGGCGGCGAGTCGTGCGCCGACGTCGCCTTTTACGATCTCTCGGCTCAGCCGGACCTCCTTCCCGTCCTTCACAGCCAACGGTACGACTATTATGAATCCGCTGGGTTGTCCGTGGCGTCCCGCATTGGAGACGCCGCCCGCATCCTCGATTTCGGTTGCGGAGTGGGGATTCTCACGACGTTCTACGCCCGTCTCTTTTCCGATCGTCATTTCGTCGGAATCGATCGGTCGCGCGCTTCGATCATGGCCGCGCGACGGAAGGCCGACGAGCTGGGTTTGAGCAACGTCCGGTTTGAGTGTCTGGACGTCGGCGCCGATCGCAGTGGACCGTCAGAAGCCTATGATCTGATCCTGTCCACCCACGCGTTGGTTCAACACGAGCGAGATCCCGGTCTTCCGAGCGCGAGCTGGCGGACTTTTGAAAGGGCGCGGGACGCCGGTCAACAGGCGGCGTTCGAACATCGCACCGGCATGGGAGCCAGGCTTGACCGGCTCGCTTCAGTCCTGACTCGACAAGGGCGGATGATCGCGCTCGAAAAGACCAGACAGCTCGCCAGGCGGGTGCCGTTTCAACGGGCCATGGCGGCCAGGGGATTGTGTTTGATCGAGAAGCCGGAACCGATCAGATACCGGATTTTTGAAGACGCGATAGATGACGGTCCCCTCTATCACGTGAGGAAAGGAATCGAGCCTTCGCTGGAATGGGACGAGTCGCCGGAGCCCGATGACGGTCTGCCGTTTGATCCCGTCTGCGTCACCGAGTCGTCGCGCAACATCGAGGTCCCTCTGTACGAAAACCACCGGCCGTCGGCGCAAGCGGCGTGGGAACGGCTGATCGACCGCCTTGTCACGAAAGAGACGACCTGCCGGGAGTCGGATGGCCAGGAACTGCACGTGGAGCTGGGGATCGCGAACGGGCTTGCCTATCTTTACTGCGCCAACACCTTTGATCAGCGACAATTGGTCGTATTCGAGTCGGCTCATGCACACGCGCTCGAATCGTATTATCGGGAGATTGTAGAAGGCATGCCGTCACCGGCGCCGTCGGAGAATTTACCGCGCCGGTCCTGAAAAATAGGGGTGAGAGCACCCCCGGCGAGCCGTTGGGAACATGCTTGGCCTGCCGTTCTTTCCGAGCTTACCGTGCGGCGATCGCCGAGGCGGCCGGCTCTTCGGTGTCTTCGTGCGCGGGCGCGGGCGATTCTTGATCGAACGCCGCGCGAAGAACCTCTTCGATCCGTTCGACCAGGATGAAGGTCATCTCATCACGGACCTCAGCCGGGACTTCCTTCAAATCCTTCTCGTTCGCCTTCGGCAGAATGACGCGCGTGATGCCGGCGCGATGGGCCGCCAACACCTTTTCTTTGATGCCGCCGACCGGCAGGACCAAACCGCTCAGGCTGATTTCGCCTGTCATGGCCGTGTCGCTCCGGACGGGTTTCCCGACGTAGGCCGAGGCCAGCGCCGTGACCATCGTCACACCGGCCGACGGTCCATCTTTGGGAATGGACCCGGACGGCACATGGATATGGATGCCGTTGCGCTTGAAGCGGGAGATGTCGAGTCCCATGCTTTCGGCGTGCGACCAGAGGTAGCTCCGTGCCGCTCGAGCCGACTCCTGCATGACATCGCCCAGTTGGCCGGTCAGCGTCAGATCATGATTGCCCGGCAAGAGCGTTGATTCGACGTAGAGGACGTCGCCGCCCGTGGGAGTCCAGGCCAACCCCGTCGCCACGCCGGGCGGCAAATTTTTTCGCGCTTCTTCGGGGATGAACCGTTCGGCGCCGAGCCAATCCCCCAGCGCGGCGGCTTGAATGACGACGGGCGTTCGCTCCCGACCTTCCGGCAGTTCGGCGAATGCCAACGCGATTTTTCTCGTCAGCCGGCCCAACATCTGTTCAAGCTGACGCACGCCCGCTTCTCTCGTGTACCGGGCGATGATCAGATTGAGTACTTCGTCCGACAGGACGGCCTGGTGCGGCTCGATACCGGCTTCCTTCAGCCGGCGAGGCCACAGATACCGCCGGGCGATTTCCGCCTTTTCACGCTCGCTGTAGCCCTGCAGGCGGATGACTTCCATGCGGTCCAACAACGGCTGACTGATCGTGTCAAGCGTATTGGCCGTCGTAATGAAAAAGATCTTCGATAAATCGAAGGGGAGATCCAGATAGTGGTCGCGGAACGTGTGGTTCTGCGCCGGGTCCAGAATTTCCAGCAGGGCGGACGCGGGATCGCCGCGGAAATCACGCCCGAGTTTATCCACCTCGTCGAGCATCAACACGGGGTTGTTGACACCGGCTCGACGGACGGCTTGGATGATGCGGCCAGGCAGGGCTCCGACGTAGGTGCGGCGATGGCCCCGCAGCTCCGCTTCGTCGTGGACGCCGCCCAAGCTGAATCGCTCGAAGGCCCGTCCCATGGCCCGCGCGATCGATTGGCCCAGACTGGTCTTTCCGACGCCGGGAGGGCCGACCAAACAGAGGATGGGGGCCTTCGCCGAGGGGTTCAGCTTAAGGACGGCCAAATGTTCGATGATACGGTCTTTGACTTCCTTGATGCCGTAATGGTCTTCTTCCAAGACCGCTCTGACCCGTGAGAGGTCGAAACGTTCATCGGACGCCTTCGTCCAGGGCAGTTCGAGCACGAGCTCCAAATAGGCCCGCAGGACTTGATGGTCCGGCGAGGGGGGTGGGACCTTGGCCAAGCGGTTCAACTCGCGTTCGACTTCCTTACGCACGTGATCGGGGAGATCGGCTTCCGACACCTGTTTTTTGAGGGCTGAGATCTCGCCGTCCTCGCCCTCGCTTTCGCCGAGTTCCTGCTGGATCGCCTTGAGCTGTTCGCGCAGGATATATTCCCGCTGGCTCTTGGATATTTTCTTCTGGGCGTCGTTGGCGATTTTGTCGCGAAGCTGGAGAATTTGGATTTCCTTCGAGAGCGCGGCGTAAAGACCGCGGAGTAAGTCGACGGCGGAAGAACACTCCAGCAGCGTTTGCTCTTCCGCTACCGTCAAATTGACCAGCGAGGTGATGCGATAGGCCAAGGCGACCGGATCGGATTCGTCGACCAAGACGGCGCTGATCTCTTGGATGCCCGGAGATTGAATCGATCGCGACAGTTCGGACAGCAGCTCCTTGATCGCGCGATGAAGGGCCTGCGCTTCGGTTGCTGTCGCGTCGGACGGAGGATCGAGCAACCGCGCCCGCACCTTGAGGTACGGGGTCTTCTGTTCTTCTTTGATCAGGACGACCCGATCCAATCCTTGCACCAGGACGTGAAGGCCGCCCTCGGAGGACTGACCGATTTGTTTGATGACCGCTTTGGTGCCGATGGTATAGAGATCGGCCAAGCCGGGCTCTTCAGTCTGAGGGTGGCGCTGGGCAACGACCAAGATCGTTTTATCCTCGGTCTTCATCGCCGCGTGAACCGCCGTGACCGAGCGTTCGCGTCCGACGGTCAGCGGCATCATGACGCCGGGAAAGAGGACCGTCCGTTTGATCGGGAGTACAGGCAGTCTCGTGAAGACGTTATTTTCCACGGGATTCATCCTTGTTATCACGCATCGAGAGGCCGGCTGGCCTCTTTATATGGTTATTTTATTGACAGTAATAGGTTCATTAGGTGGGAAGTCAAGAGACGGAGCGTCTGAGAGGCAACCGGCAATGAGTCGGGAAGGGAGAGAGGAAAAGGAGTGAGCCGCACGCCGCGTTAGTGCAAAGCGGGCGAGGTTTATGCTATCCATCGTCCGGGGGGGCGGTTGGAGACTGTCTGTTTGCGGAGGGAGCGTTCGTTAGTCAGGTCGGTCTGTTGGGCTGATCGGTTCGCCTCACCCACGGCCGGTCGCTCTCATGGGACGCAGGTTCATTTCTGTCTACAAACTTATGAATTATTGTAGTCACTGCGGGGCTCCGGTTGTTCAAAAGATTCCTCCGGGAGACAACCTACCCCGGCATGTGTGCAATCGGTGCGAGCAGATTCATTACCACAACCCTAAAATCGTGGCCGGGTGCATTCCCGAGTGGGAAGATCGCATTCTTTTGTGCCGCCGCGCCATCGAGCCTCGGCTGGGATTGTGGACGTTTCCGGCCGGCTTCATGGAGTTGGGGGAAAGCACCGAGGAGGCCGCGGTTCGAGAGACCAAGGAAGAAGCACAGGCCGACGTCAAGATCACGGGACTGTACGCGGTACTCAGCCTTCCCCACATCGGGCAGGTCTATCTGGTCTTTCGCGGGCGCATGTTGAGCCCTTCTTGCGAGCCGGGGGCGGAGAGTTTGGACGTGCGGCTTTTCTCCTTGGCCGAGATTCCATGGGAGCAGATCGCCTTCCCGGTGGTGCGCGAAACCCTTCGGCGCTACGTCGAGGATGCGGCGAGCGGACGATTCCAATTACATCTTGCCAGCCTTCAAGACCGCCTTCCCCAGTAGGAACACGAACGGCGTCAACCGAGCGGAGGATCTTTCCGGGGGCTTGAGAATCCTTCAAGAAGGCGATTCAGTCGTTCTTGCTGGGACGGCGCTACGGCGAGAAATTCCAAGCCGATCCCGCAACTTCCCGTCCATCGAACCGCTGCGTTCCCGATCATGATCGGCGCAGATTCGCCGGGAGGCTGAAGGTGCAGTTCCACCTGCATGCCGGTAAATGGACGGATGACGCTCTCGATCCGACATCCCTGCTGAGACAGATCTTTGACCGTTCCGGTGTAGCGGAGCCTCTCCCTCTGGGTATGCACGAGAATGACGGGAATCGCGACGGGAAACCGTTGATGCCTACGAACCATCATAACGCATAGCGTGCTCGACGCTCTTGTTCAGGCGGCGTGGAAGAGTCATGTTGCCGCCGGTGCAGACTTTCTTGAGGCAGGCTATGGGTCCTTCACGATCTTGTCAATCAAAACGGAGATCTCAGCCGCCGCCGTGAGGAGGAGAAAATCGAGTGGACGATGCATTCAAGGAAGGGATGGGCCGGTTATGTTCAGCGGAGCCAGTACCACGAACGATAGTATCGAGGGCCCCACCAGGGCCTGTAGGAATAAGGCGGACCAAAGGCCCATGAATGGCCGAGGGAAAGCCGGAATCCCGCATGGGGCTGGAAGGTCACAACCGGAAGTGGCGGATAGAGAATGGGAGCAAATTGGACGGCGGGACGACCGGCAACTTGTCGTTGCAAGGCTTCCGTCTTAGCCTCTTGTAGGTCTATTTGTGCTTTGAGCCGGTTTACGGTGGTTTGCTGCGCGCGCAGTTGATCTTCAAGTTGCGCGATCTTTTCACGCTGAAGCTCACTCAACGTCTTGATGCATCTGGTCTGAGCTTCCTCTGTGTAGGAGGAACACTCCCATGGCACCGAGGGGGATTCAGCGGAAGAAGGTCGGCCCGGTATCAACAAAAGTATCGCCAGCCAGCCTATTGTGAGTGCCGCCTGCGGATTCTTTCTCATGAGGTGAGAATCTCGAGCTTCAATTTTTATGTCGTGTAATACCATACCATGACGAAGAGCTGTTGAACAGGTCGACGGTTTGATTTTGAAGGCCCTGACTCCTACAATGCCGCCTTGCCTGGAGGAGCGAAGAGGTGAGGACTCGACGGAGAACTCCGAAAAATCGATCGAAGAAGGGAAATCGCGGCTATGGGGCGATTCTTGACTCGTCAACCAAGCGCCGGTTTCAGCATCGCCTCTTAAAATGGTATCGGGAACATGGTCGCGATCTGCCGTGGCGAAAAACGTCGGACCCCTACCACATCCTCGTGTCCGAAGTGATGTTGCAGCAAACGCAGGTGGATCGCGTCATCCCCAAATATCATGAATTTTTGGAGCGTTATCCGAGTTTGGAAGATCTGGCGGAAGCGCCGGTGTCAGACGTGAAAAAGACCTGGTATCCGCTGGGGTACAATGTTAGGCCCGAGCGGCTGCATAGTATCGCGTGTGAAACGGTTGAAAAGTATGGAGGAAAGTTGCCTTCCGACGCGGAGGCTCTGCTGTCGTTTAAGGGCATCGGGCGGTATACCGCCGGCGCGATCCGCTCGTTTGCGTTCAACGAGGACGCGCCGATCCTGGACACAAACGTCAGTCGGGTGCTTCATCGGGTGTTTGTGGCCGAGGGAGATCCCAAGGCGCAGAAGTCGAAATTGTGGGAGTTATCTGAAGCCCTGATTCCCCGGGGCAAGGGCTATGATTTCAACCAGGCCATCATGGATTTCGGGGCGATGGTCTGTACGGCCCGCGATCCCTATTGCCTGCTCTGCCCGATGAAGTCGTTCTGTAAGACGTATCCGTTCGGCTCCAAAGCCTCCGGTGATTGAGAACCGACCATGAAGATGATCGAGGTGGCGGCCGGGCTCATCCGCCGAAACGGGCGATACTTGATTGCCCGGCGGAAGTCCGGCACCCATCTGGCCGGGTTTTGGGAATTTCCGGGCGGCAAGCGAGAGGCGGGCGAATCGTTGACGGAATGTCTGCAACGGGAACTGTTTGAAGAATTGGGGATCCGAGTCGACGTGCCGATCCCGTATCAGATCATCAGGCACGACTATCCTGAAAGAATCGTGGAGCTGCATTTTTTCCGCTGCACTATCGAAGAGGGAGAGCCGACGGCCATAGAGTGCGAAGAGATTCGATGGGTGCGACCCGACGAATTGACCGCGTTTGAGTTCCCCCCGGCCGACCGCCCGATCGTCAAGGCCTTGCAGCGTGACGACGAGGAAGGAAGGGGGGGGAGATGAAGATCGTACTCGACATCGAAACCGTTCAGGCCCCTCGCGAGGAATGGGCTCGCATCATAGGAAAATCCCCGCAGAGCCAGAATGAC
>JAIWOH010000088.1 GCA_020216985.1 Nitrospira sp. | reverse complement strand
TTTGGGTTTGAACCGAGCGACGATCTTTTTACGGCAGGGGCCGCCGAGGAGCGACGAAGGGCGGAGGACGAGCTGTACGCCAAGTCGGCGTTCGACGGCACTTTCAGCCGGGTGGTGTGCATCGGATTGTTGGAGTTCTCTGATCAGATGGAGGCCAGGGGCGCCATCGCCTGGTACGGTCAAAACGAGCGGGAATTGCTCCGCCGGTTCTGGGCGCGCTTGGCTCAGATTCGGCCCACGCTGTTTATCACACACAACGGCTTGGGATTCGATTTTCCCTTCCTCAAGAAGCGATCGATCATCCATCAAGTCAAGCCGAGCATGGAGATCAATTTGGCTAAATTCAGGACGGAACCGATCTACGATACCATGGCGATATGGAGCAACTGGGATACGAGAGGCTGGATCAAGTTGGACGTGCTGGCCCGCGCCTTACAGGTTGAAACCAAATCGGGGAGCGGAGAGCAGGTGGCCGAGATGTGGGAAAAGGGTCAAGGGATGGAGCTCGCCCGATATTGTTTGCAGGATACCTACGTGACCTACGCATGCTATTGCCGTATGAATTTCAAGCAGCCCTTGTCTCGAGAGGTGGTGTTACTGCAGCCTGAGTTGTTGGAGGTGAACTGACGTCCCGGGCGGAGCGTCGCCGACGAGACGCCGAAGGTTGATCACCGCTGTCTGGGTTCCGGGCGTCCAATGCGTCGTGTAAGCCGGTGCCCTTTCGACCCGGGCCGCCACCCGCGGCTGAAATCCCAATAATCTCCTTCCGTCCGTGGTTGAAACGGTGATGTGAAGGGAATCGTGGTGCCAATAGATGATGCCCGCAGCGGGTTCAGCGCCTGACCCTGCCGATGGGGACACCGTGAAACCGACCATTTGATTCGGTTTCGCTTGCGATAAACCGTCGGCCAGCAGGGGAGCTAGAAACTCGGCGTCCTCATCGCTGAATACTCTCATCGGCTTGCCGCCGTCTACGGGCATATTCGCGGATGAATCGGTCACATCCTCGGCCATGAGGCCTCGGATGACGGTCAAAAGCGTCGCCTGATCGATGACTGCCGGATGATCAGCCGTAAAAGATCGGTCGATGATCGGTTTGAGATAGACCGTTCCCTTGGTACTCTTGTAGGTGACAGGTTCTCCGTGGCTGACGAAGAGAGCGGAGGAGCACCCGGTCGCCAGAAAACTCAAGAACAATGACAATCCGGCAACGGAGCACGCGGGAACGTTCGACAAAAGGGTCATGAGTGTCACAAGCAACCTACCAAATGCCTAAACCCATGAGAATCATACCAAGCGCAAGCCATCCCAACACGCCCAGTGAAATGATCGATTCGACCGACATTCCAACAAGCTCCTTGCGAAGAATGAAAGAGAGGTCTGCTTTTTGAGCCCTCTCTATCATTACGGAAAAATCGAGCATCTCTTGAGTCCCCCAAGGAAGTTTGGATGTAGGAAGCTAAGCAAATGTTGTACCGACGAGATCATCTGTGATGCCACCACCTAGAGCTGCTGTGCTAAAAACCTTGTTCGGATAAGCGTTTCAGCCTGATGGACTGTTTCGCCCGTTCATGTGTCCAGGCCTGGGAATGTCGAGAAGGGAATGAGAAAAAGAGTACGTGTCAATCTCTTTGATCGGGGGGACGTGAAGTCGTCAATAACGTGACGATCAAAAGAGGGAACTATATGAAAATGAAGAGTGGAGAATGAAATGAGGGCAGAAGAGACGGTACCAGGAGAACAAAGTTGTCCACGAGCGAAGGATGATCGGTACAGAAAATGATCGTTAAGGCCGGCTCATGATCGGTGGGGGCGGGAATGCCTTAAACCGATCGGGATAAGACGGGAGCGTGTTACTTTCCATAGAGTGTAGCCGCGGAGGCGTCGAAGATGTCTTTGGTGGTCAACGTGCCGGGCTCAAAAGGGGCGGTTCCTTTCTCCCACACGACGGTGATGTTCCCATCCGTTCTTCCCATTCCTTGGGTAGGAGATTTGGTGGCATCCCGTTCTACCAGCACCTCGACATGTTTTCCGATGTACCGGCGGTTGCGCTCAAGACTGATCCGCCGCTGGATGTCCACCAACGTCGCCACGCGGGCCCCTTTGATCTGATCAGGAACATCGTCTTGGTATTTTCTGGCGGCGATGGTGTGTTTGCGTTCGGAATACTTGAAGATGTAGGCGGACTCGAATTGAACCCGTTTCACCATCCGTTGGGTTTCTTGAAAATCGTCATCCGACTCCGAACAGAACCCGCAAATGATGTCCGTCGTGAGAGTGACACCGGGGATGGTATTCCTGATTTGCTCCACGAGCGCCAGATATTCTCCGGCCGAGTAGGTTCGGCCCATCAGTTCCAAGATACGGTCGCTTCCTGATTGAAGCGGGAGGTGAATGTGTTTGCAAATTTTCGGATGGGTGGCAATGGCCTGAAGCAACGCCGGGGGAAAGTCCTTGGGATGGGGTGAGGTGAAACGAACGCGATGGATACCTGGAGTATCCGCCACTGCGCCGATCAAGCGGGCAAAATCCCAGTTTCCGTGCCGGTAGGAATTGACGTTTTGCCCCAGCAGGGTGATCTGGGTGAAGCCGCGGGCCGCCGCATCGCGTGCCTCGGTCAGGATGGATTCCGGATCGCGTGACCGCTCTCGTCCCCTCGTATAGGGGACGACACAGAACGAACAAAAGTTGTCGCAGCCCCGCATGACGGTAATCCAGGCGTTGACTCCGTCGCTTCGATCCGGGAGGATTCCTTCATAGGTTTCGTACTCCGAGAGATCAAGCGCAAAGCCTCTTTGAGCAAATCCCTGCTCCTGAGTGGCCAGAGCGTTTGAAAGCAACAGGGGGAGTTGTCGATAGGCGTCCGGTCCGGCCAAGACGTCGATGAGTGGTTCCTGCCGGGCCAATTCGCTTTTCAGATTCTGCGCCATACAGCCCAAGACGCCGATCACCAGAGGGCGTCGTTTCTTGATCTCTTTGAGCTCTGTCAGATGTGCGTAAATCTTGTTGTGGGCGTTCTCGCGGATGGCGCAGGTATTGATCAGAAGCACGTCGGCCCGTTCTCGATCCGACGTAAACGAGAACCCCTCGCGCTTGAGCAAAGCGCGAACCAGCTCGCTGTCCGACTCGTTCATCTGGCAGCCGAAGGTCTCGATGTGGACTAGGCGGGGCAAGGGCGTCGCCGTCATGGTTGTATCACAAGGTTTGGGGGCCGCTGCGGAACAGCGACCTGTCCCATGACCCAACGGTCCGTTGCGGCCGTGATGGTGACCGGCTTGATCTGATTGTGAAGGTCATCGGTGCCGGCGACGGCCACTTTCGTGAAGTTCGGGGTGGTGCCGTGTCGGAGGCCATCCTGAACGCCCGTTTCAAAGAGAACGGGGACCGTCGTTCCGATCTGCCGGTGATGGAACGCGAGCTGCTTTCTGCGCCCGATGTCGCGGAGGACGTCGACGCGCTTGCGGATGATCGAAGGCGACACGGCTCGCTTCATGCGGGCTGCGGCGGTTCCCGGCCTCGGCGAATAGGGAAATACATGGAGATAAGAAAAAGGCAGATCCGTCGCGACCGAGACGGTATTGCGAAACGCCGCCTCGGTTTCTCCGGGGAAGCCCGCCATCAGGTCGGTCCCCAGCCCGAGTTGAGGGATTTTGGCGACGGCCCGCTCGATCAAATCCGCGTAAGCTCTGACCGTATGGCGGCGGTTCATGGCGTTCAGGACGCCGTCGTCTCCGCTCTGCAAGGGGACATGGAGTGAGGGGCACAGTTTCGAAGATCCGGCCAGGAGATCCAGCAACTCGTCGCCGACGGTCGTGGGTTCGATCGACGAAATCCGGATACGGTCGATGCCGTCGACTTGGTCAAGACGCCGCAGCAACGAGCAAAAATCGCGGCCGTCGTGAAGGTACCGTCCGATGTTCACGCCGGTCAGCACGATCTCACGATAGCCGCGTGCGGCCAGGGCCGTTGCCTCTTCCATGATGTCCTCAAGTCTTCTGCTCCGCTCGTGCCCTCGCGAAAACGGAATGATGCAAAAGCCGCACATGGCGTTACAGCCGTCTTGGATCTTGAGGGGCGCTCTGGTTGAATCCGGCTCGCCGAAGTAAGGGAGATCGAAGTCTTGGCGCGGCAGCGTCTTTGTATGGAGAATTTCAGGCGAACGGCGTTTCTCCAATGCATCGGCCGGGGGCAAATACGACGGCAGATCCAGCTTGAATTGGTTACCGACGACCAAGTCGATGCCGGCCTCGCGGGTGAGTCGCTCCAAGCCTATTTGAGCGTAACAGCCGGTCACGGCAATGAACGCATGGGGAGAATGTTTAAGGGTTTTGCGGATCAGATACCGAGACGTACGTTCGGCGTCCTCCGTCACCGCGCAGGTGTTGAGCACGAGCAGGTCGGTCGGCCGGCCGAATTCGACCAACTCAAACCCCTTTCGGCGAAGCCCTTCCCCCAGCACTGCCGACTCCGCGAGGTTCAATCGGCACCCCAACGTATGGAGCGATGCCCGGCGACTTGTCATAAGAGGGGCATTATAGAGACGGCGATCCTGTTCGGGCAAGCTCGTGGAAGCGAGGGGCTTGGCGTGCGTCAGCCCCGGCTCCGTCGGGCACAGGCGGCAAGCCTCGCCAGAGGACGGTGCCGAACAGATACCTGGCCGTCGGCAGGGACACTGGCTGAAGTCGCACCAGTCAGGCCTCCACCTGGCCTTGGGATTGAAGTCATATCCCACAATTGCTTGCCCGTCGGGAGAAATGGCCGTGGCGCGTGTCAGGCGCCAGCCGGTGAGGGAAGAGACAAGGCCATAGTCAGTGGTCAAGACGTCAAAGAGGGACCTCACGCCGTGCGCCTGATCCCATAAAAAGGCCTCAAACCCGTTGGCGGAGACGACCATGGCCCCATCAATGGAAAACTCGAGGATCTGCAATCAGCGACTGTTTCGACCGGCATTAACCGCTACTGAGAGGCCCGCCGACCGGAATCAGCTGCTACCGAACCGACAATCCATCGGGCGAACCTGTGATCCTTCGCTGCGGATCGGGGTTCTTGCAACTCATCCGGATAAGGTCGGATCGGCAGTTCAGTCCTGCAGTTCACTGGCGTGGACGGGGTCGAATTGATTGGGAACAGGGCTTTTGAACTTCGCGCAATTTCTGCACGGTCGCGCCGGCGTTTTGCTGCCATTGCCGACAATGTGCCCTGCACCTGTCCCCGAGCTGGTCGAGATACCGGAGCCTCTCGTCATCCCCCGTCCCGAAGATAAGTCCGTGGTCAAAGCGGTCAAACGCCTGGCCCAGACCTATCCCGTTTTCGACACGAGCAAGATGCTCAACGACATCTCAACGCTGGTGATGCAGCACGTCATCCAAGGTCGCGATGCCATGGAAGTCATCGACGAGCTTGAGATCGTGTTTCAGCGCCATTGCGCGCGGTTGGGGAAAACGAATTGCGCTCGGGCTGGGCGTTAGCCTGGTTCCGTTTTCGTCGTGCTATGCCGATCATTCCGACCAGTCCTGACCCGAACAGCCAGATTGCGGCGGGCACGGGCACAGCTGGCGCAAATCCAGGATAGGCGTAACCGTTCGCCGAGGTGTAGTCGTAGCCGCCATCGACGCGGATGCCGAGATAGGCCGAGTTCACGGACGAAACATAGGCGCTGCCGCAGTTGTCGCCGAAATCGCAGGCACCGCCGCCACTGATCGAGATGGCGAAGTCGAACGGCTGTGCCCCGCTGCCGAAAATGACAGGCATCGAAAAAGAAGTTTCGAACACGCCGGGGATGGCGGAACCCGAGTCGCCGCCGCCCATGATGTCCGACCAACCATAATTGGAATAATTGGTGATATTGTTCTCGGCATCGCGCGTGGACTGACGCGTGGCATCAAAACTGAACAGCACTTGATTGTAATCGCAGATATTGCCGTCGCAGCTCCGGGTAAGAATCGAGTAATTGAAGTCGGAATAGGCGGCTGCACCCGCGAGGTGGTCGAGCGTGGCATGCAACGACAGATCGATATGGACATCGAAAGTCACTGTGCCGACTCCTAAGAGTCCTGTGCGACTGATCGAGTCCGTCATCATCATGCCGACACTGCCGCTCCCGCCGCCGCTTTCGCCTGCGTACAGCTGAAAATGCCCCGCCCCTGCGTCCATTTCCGCCTGGGCGAATCCAAACGGTGGGATCACGTCGGTCAAACAGTTGGGACCGATGCCGGGAAGACAGGGATGGCCTCCCGGCAGTACATGGGCCGTCCCGCCAACTGCGTCGCCGTGCAGGATCAATGCGCCCGGAGCATCGAGTAATAAGAAGTCCGATGCTTCGTTAGTGGAAACCGACATGGACAGACTGGCCGAGGCCGGAATCGGTACCAGTGCCCCGCACAGCATGAGCACGGCTACCGACAGTCGGATGGACCGGTTGTGTTTCTGAAGAAACATTGAGCTGCTATTCATAAATTCCCTTTCATTGGTTAAAGGGACAATAAATTCAATTCAATTGGTTTTGGCGCTCATTGCGGAGAAATGAGCGCGTCCAGGAGTTACGCCTGGACTTACGCCTCGCGGCTGATCCGACTCCCTCGATACTCCTCTGTGCAGCTCATTTCCGCTCCCGTCACATCTGCTCCAAACATCTCCACTCGTGGTCCACCCCTTACCCTTATTGGTAGATGGTGAAGGCACGCTGGTGATCATGGTGGCCTGCGTCTGAGCCGAACTCATCCCCTCCCTCTCGCCCAATCCAGCCTTGATCCAGCCGGCCCACCCTAAGGTAGATCCCGTTAGGAAGTCAAGCTCTTCAAAAGGGGGGAAGGTGAGGGGGAAGGCGTGGTAAGATGGGCAGCCGTTTGAAATTTCATCGGCTGCTTGTTCTGGAAAGAAGCGTTGTCCTAAAAAAGAAAGGCTGCGGAGAAAAACTAGTGTCTCGGTTGATTGTCACGCTTGCCCTATGGGGCGTTTTGCTTTCCGGCATAGGGAGTGGATGGGGGGCGTCGGCCCTGGCCGCAGATCAACTTCCCGTCGAGCCGGACGTGGGCTCCCGCCTGGATGAGCTTTACGACCATGAGGCCCGGCTCTTTATTGCACTCTATTCTCTGGCCGGTGACGGCCGGATCGACTATGTGACGGCCCGAGTGGTGCGGGAATATGCCCGTAGCACCTTTGGAAATCCCGTCTACCAGACGGAGGCTCAGCCGATCTTTTATTGGTGGAACCACACGATGTGGAACGATCCCGAGCAGGACGGAGTCAACGGCAACGAACGGGTCTATCAAGAGAACACGGATTTTGATATTTCCCGCTACAAGCCCTGTTCGTTCAACGGGCAGCCCTGCTGATCCGCAACCGTTTCCGAACGTATTTCCCCTTACACATTTCGAGATTCTGCTGAAGAACCGCGGCGGCGATGATATGCTCCCTCCGCATGAAGAGGCTCGTTTGACGTGAGCGTTGCTTCGTGACCGACTCCACCTTCCAGTCTCGCTTCATCAATCGGCGTCTCGCCGTGATGTTGCCGTTGGGCTTCGTCTCGGGTCTCCCGCTTGCCCTGACCGCCGGTACTTTACAAGCCTGGCTGACGGTGGAAGGCGTCGATCTCAAAACGATCGGCGTGTTTACGTTGGTCGGTCTCCCCTATACGCTGAAATTTCTCTGGGCTCCGCTTATGGATCGGATCGTTCCCCCCTGGCTTGGGCGGCGTCGCGGATGGATGATGTTGACGCAATCCTGCGTCGCGGCCGGGTTGGCCTTGATGGCGGCGACCGGTCCGCGCGATCACCCCGAAACCTTGGCGGCTCTGGCGCTCGCGGTGGCGTTTTTCTCTGCCTCGTTGGACATCGTCTTCGACGCCTACCGCACGGAGACGCTTCATCCCCATGAACGGGGGTTGGGTGCGGCGGTCTGGGTCAACGGGTACCGAATGGCGCTGTTGGTCGCCGGCGCCGGCGCCTTGATGTTGGCCGACGTGGTTGGCTGGCAAGCGACCTATTTGGTCATGGCGGCCATCATGGCGGCGGGGCTTGCCGCGATCGTGGTGAGCCCGGAACCGATTCGGCTCGCCGATCATCCCCGGAGTCTGGTCGAAGCCGTGGGCGCTCCTGTGAGAGAATTTTTCTCCAGGCCCCATGCGGTGGGATTCTTGGCCGTGGTCGCGTTGTACAAACTCGGCGATGCCTTTGCGTCCTCCCTCCAGACCGCGTTTCTCATCGGGGGAGTCGGTTTTTCGTCCGTGGAAGTCGGGACGGTAAAGGGAGTCGGAATCTTCGCCACGCTCGCCGGCGCTTTGCTTGGAGGAGCGATGATGACGAGGATGAGCCTCGTTTCCGCCCTCTTGCTTTTTGGTCTGTTGCAAGCGGTGTCGAATCTGGGATTTGCCGTCGTGGCCCTGATGGGAAAAAGCGCCGCCGTCCTGACGGCGGCGGTCGTGATCGAAAACGTGACGGGTGGAATGGGGACGGCCGCCTTTGTGGCGTTGGTGATGTCGCTGTGCGATCCGCGCTACACGGCGACCCAGTTCGCGCTGCTGTCGTCTCTTGAGGCGTTGGGGCGAGTCTTCGCAGGGCGTCCGTCCGCCGGTATTGTGGAGGCGGTCGGATGGGCGGAGTTCTTTGTCCTAACTTTTGTGGTTGCATTGCCGGGTCTTTTGGCCGTCTGGTCTCTCAGGTGTCACATCGAGCCGAAAGAAAGGAACGACGTTCCTGGCTTGCCCCGCGCCGTATGATCTTATTCGATTGGGCGAGCTTCGGAAAGTGTCGGGGCAGGAGATGAGTCTTGTCCGCTTAGTCTTCCTGATGATGATCCTTGCCGGAGCGGTCTGGGCGGCATGGTCGAATCCGACGACGGATGACTATGTCCGGTTCGTCGAGTCGGAGTTACACCGGGCGCTCGATCGGCTGGATGAGCGGACTTCCGCGCGGGATCAACGGCTCATTCACGAGGTCATTCGTGCTCAAAGCAAGCAACTCATGGACGGCGTCGTTCGACCCGCCACGATTCGAAAAAATCGGGGGCTTTTCAGTTGGTATGAAACCCGGGTGGTCGGGACCACGGTGGTCGTGCTGGGGATCGGAGGCCGGTTTGTCCCGATCAGTGGAACGGAGGAAGCGGCAAAAACAATCGAACGGCTGCTTCAAGAAAGGTTCTAAAGATCCTGATATGCCCCGCCAACCCGGTGCTTCTGTGGATAACCGGCTCCAATCAGGGTAAAATTCAAAATAAAATCGGCCCTAAAACAGTAGAGCCCCCTATCCACAGGCTACCCCCAAATTTCACAGAGACCACACTATATTTAGTGTTGACAAAAAAAGTCGATAGCTATATGTAGTCTCTCCGGTGTTTGGCGGTCATGAAGGTGAGAGGAGGAAGAAGCTCTCATGTTCTTATGGCCAAGCTCACAGAGGACACATTCTACGTTGGCTCGCAATGCCAGGCGGTTCTGTTTCCACAAGGAGGAATCCCGTGAGGATTGAACGAAGATTCACCCATCGCGGTCGGAGTCCCTATGACGGGATCACGTTTGTCAAGCGGTCGTCTGAGATTCGCAATCCGGACGGGTCCGTCGTATTCAAACTCGACAACATCGATGTGCCGGAGCAATGGTCTCAATTGGCCGTCGATATTTTAGCTCAGAAATATTTCCGAAAAGCGGGAGTGCCTCAGCGTGATCAGCAGGGACAAATGCTGACGGGACCGGATGGGAAACCCCTGTTGGGCGGGGAACGCGATGCGCGCCAGGTCTTCGAGCGAATGGCCGGATGTTGGACGCACTGGGGAAAGTCGTACGGCTACTTCACAACGCCGGAGGACGCCGAGGCTTTTCATGATGAAATGTGTTACATGCTGGCGCGGCAGATGGCCGCCCCGAACTCCCCGCAGTGGTTCAACACGGGCCTCCATTACGCGTATGGGTTATCGGGCCCGGCGCAGGGGCACTATTACGTCGATCCTGCCACCCGCGAGGTCGTCAAGGCGACGAACGCGTTCGAACATCCCCAGCCCCATGCCT
>JAIWOH010000080.1 GCA_020216985.1 Nitrospira sp. | reverse complement strand
GGCTCGGGTCATCCATACCAACAGTCGGCGGAGCAAGGGGCCGTTTGTGGCGCTGAATTGTGCCGCTATTCCGGAAACGCTGTTCGAGAGCGAGTTGTTCGGCCACGTGAAGGGGGCGTTCACGAGCGCCCATGGCGCCAAACGCGGCCTGTTTCAAATGGCGAACGGCGGGACGCTGTTTCTGGACGAGATCGGCGAGATGCCGCTGTCCATGCAGGCCAAACTGCTGCGAGCCGTGCAGGAGCGGGAGGTGCGGGAAGTCGGCGCGGAAACGACCACGAAGGTGGACGTTCGCATCATCGCCGCGACGAACAAGGACTTGGGCGAAGCGGTCAAGCACGGCCGGTTCCGCAACGATCTGTATTACCGCATCTCGGTTGTGCCGCTGTTTATTCCGCCGCTGCGCGATCGCCGCGACGATATTCCGTTATTGGCGCAACATTTCCTCAAATTGAGCGCCGCTCGCGCGAACAAAGAAATCAAGGGCTTCACTCCCGCCGCTCTCCATCGCCTCATGGTAAATCCATGGCTCGGCAACGTGCGTGAGCTGGAAAACGTGATCGAGAAGGCCGTCGTGATGTCGCGTCAAGACATGATCACACCTGATCTCCTGCCCTCGGTGGGAGTCTCGCCGGAGGCGCCGCTCAAGCCGCTCACGGAGGCGAGGGAAGAATTCGAACGGACGTACCTCAAGAACCTTCTTCAACTGACCGGCGGCAACATCTCCCGCGCCGCGCAATTCGCCGGCCGGTATCGGGCGGATTTCTACAAGATGCTCAAGAAATACGGCCTGCATCCGTCCATGACGAAGGGCAAGTCGGATCACGAGATCGAGGAGATCGAGCGCGAGAGCGCCCTTACGGAAACGGAGCACTAAAGAACTTCCCTCGATACACAATCTTTTCTCTCACTCCTCGGCGAGGGGGACCGTGAATCTCCCTCGCATCCCATCAGAAAAATCAAGGAAGGCGATATGCGGCACCTTCTGGGACGATTGGATGACAGCTGTTGCCCTGTACCTTCGAACCCCGGTACGGAGCCGGCGACGGCACAGGCATGCGTCGGTTTGTGCCGGGCGCGGTGAGACAACAAGAAAGGCCGGGATTGGGCAAGGATGAGATGGAGCTGGCGAGAGGAATCGAACCTCCAACCGGCGGTTTACAAAACCGCTGCTCTGCCGATTGAGCTACGCCAGCCCGTGGGAAGCGTCGCAGGGATTATAGAGATCGAGTGTCTGCCTTGCAACGTTTCCCACGAGGTTCAAAGGTTCAAGCCTCAACTGGAAATCCGAGAATTCACATCACCATGGTTCAAGAACAAATGCAATGCTGAAGCTATCGGCCTCGGACTTCAGGTGCGCCGAGACGCATGTTGGATACGAGGATTGATAGCATGCCGTTATGCGGTCGTCGGCAGAATCGATTTGCTGGCACGGAGCAGCCGGAGGGACGTGACGGTCGCTGATCGCGCAATCGGCGGGAAGGTTGACAATTTGATAGGGATGCCGCGCCGGGCGAAGTGCTCGCCGACAGACTGACAGCCATCCCGTTACCCACCGACCGGCGAGGTCACGCTCTACGTCGAGAATCGAGCTTGACGATTTCTGGCTTGCGGTGATCTGGATAGGGTAGAAACGACGATTGAAGTGAAGGATGTGAGCCGATTGCTCTTCCAACCAAAAGAGAGGTGCCATGGTCGAGTGGCGCTCCGCTTCGACACGCGTCTTTCGAATAAACGATAGTCTTCGGCCAAGCGGCGATAATGGGGGCACAAAGCAACGCCGTTACCCGCCGCAGATACATTTGCTTCACCACAATGTGGTATTGCTCTTGCCTTGATTCAGAGAGGTCAGTATTCTACCTGCCTGGCTGACAATTTAGATTGCGAGGTCTTGATCGATGAGTCAGACGCATATCCTGGTCATTGAAGATGATCCGGCCGTCAGGGATCTCCTGCGCGAGACGCTGATGGAAGAAGGATACGTGGTGGCGGTCGCCGCAGACGGGAAGGAAGGGCTCCAAGCGGCCAAGAACATGCCGGTTCACGTTCTCGTGACCGACTTGCAGCTTCCGGACATCGACGGCATCAGTCTCATTGACCGGCTGGTCAGGATTGACGCAAAGATCATCCCGATCGTCGTGACCGGATTCGGCACGATCGAGAGCGCCGTGCGCGCGATGAAAGCCGGCGCGTTCGATTTCATCACCAAGCCGTTCGATCCGGAAACCGTCGTCGTCGTCGTTCGCAAGGCAGTCGAGGTCTATCGCTTGCGCCAAGAGAACCACCTGTTGCGGAAAGCGGTGCGGGATCAATATCAGTTGGAGCAATTGGTGGGTGCGAGCGAGCCGATCAGGCAGGTGCTCGATTTCGTGCGAAAGGTCGCCGACAGCGACAGCACGGTGATGATCCAAGGGGAAAGCGGCACCGGCAAGGAGCTGGTCGCCCGCATGCTGCACTTCAACAGCCTGCGCCGGGATCGTCCCTTGGTGCCGGTGAATTGCGGGGCCATTCCGGAGAATTTGTTGGAGTCGGAACTGTTCGGACATGAAAAGGGAGCGTTCACGGGAGCGACGCACACCAGAATGGGCCGGTTTGAATTGGCGAATGGGGGGACGATTTTTCTGGATGAGATCGGTGAAATGAGCCTCCCGCTTCAGGTGAAATTGCTTCGCGTGTTGCAGGAACGGGCGTTCGAGCGGGTCGGGGGCAATCGAACGATCCAAGTGGACGTGCGCATCATCGCCGCCACGAATCAGGATCTGGAGGCGTTGGTCGAAGAGCGGCGATTCCGCCAGGATCTGTTTTACCGGCTGAATGTGATTCCCATTGTCATTCCGCCGCTTCGAGACCGACGGAGCGACATTCCGCTGTTGATCGATCATTTCGTGGCGCGCTTCAACCAAACCAAACACACGCACATCACGGGGATTTCTCACGAGGCGCTGCGCCTGCTGTCGCAATACGATTGGCCGGGCAATATCCGGGAGCTTGAAAACTTGGTGGAGCGCATGGCCGTTTTGAAAAAGCAGGGAGAACTCTCGGTGTCCGATCTTCCGGAGAAGATAGCCCGGAAGCCTCAGTCCCCCGAGCCGAAGGAGCAATTCATTCGATTCACGGAAGACGGCATCAATCTGATGCGCGAAGTGGAACAATATGAAAATCATCTCATCATCGAAGCCCTCCGCAAGGCCAACGGCGTGACTACGAGGGCGGCCCAGCTCCTTCAACTGAACCGTACCACCCTGGTCGAGAAACTCAAGCGCAAGGGGGTCGATCCGCGGGAGCACATGCAGCAAAGCCTCCCGATGTGACGGTCCGATCCGTCAACCTCTTGACGTCGTTTCAAACTCGTTGTCGCCACTTCTGACGGTTTGTTGCCTGCGCTCTGCCGATCCGTGCGCGTTCTCTCGCGCAATACAGGGCATGGTCCTTGCTCACTCCCTTGGTTCATGACTCGTCTGCCGTCCGCCTTTCGATATCTCCTGATTGCGGCAATGGTGGCGATGGCTGAACACTCAGTGAGCACGGTGGAGTCGGCTTTCGCAAGTCAGCCGGATCTTTCAGCGGTAGAGTATCTCAGAGCGACGTCGGGACCGGAGTCGGCCGAACCGCCGGGACCGTCTTTGCCCGATGACGGTCCTCGTCCGGAGGAAGGCCTTCGCACACAGGGGATTCTGGACCTGGCTTGGGAAGAAGGCCGTGTGGCATATCAAAAAAGCGCATGGTCCGAAGCCAGACGATTCTTCGAAAAAATCACACGCGAATATCCTGACAGTCCCCTCGTTCCCGCAGCCCTGGCCTTTTTGGCGGAAGTGGCACTGCGCGAGGATGCTTCGAGCAGGGATCGGGCGGGAGCTATCCAATTCTACAAGCAGGTGCTCCGCGATCATCCCCGCTCTTCTAACGCCGGGCGGGCCGCTTGGCGCATCGCGGATCTGTACCTTGAGCAGGGATGGCTGCAGGAAGCACAGTCATATTACGAGCAAGCGATGGCGCGGTCCCTCGACATTCCGTTCGACGGCCATCGGGCTCTCCTCGGCCTAGGCTACACGTTCATGGCCATGCGCAAGTGGAGCGACGCGGAACACGCGTTTTCGACGTTGCGGAAGCGCACGGATCATGAGTCGTTGTTTCAATATGCCACGATGGGGCTCGCCCACGCCATTTACAGACAGCAGCGACCGGCGGAGGCTCAGGTGTTCTATGATCTGTGTCACCGCCGCTGGCCCGCCGTGTTTCGGCGCGATCCGTTGGCGATCCAACGGTACGCCGTCACCCAAGCGTTGGCCCATCGCGACGCGTCCGCGCGCAACCTGTTTCTGCTGCTGTACAACCTCTATCCTCGCCATGAGTTCGCTCCGACGGCGCTGCTGTATGTGGCGGACGGATTGGCCGGGAAGTCCAATTTGCCGCTGGCGACGTTTTTTTATTCGCACGTCTCCTCGATTTATCCGCACAGTGTGCACAGCACTGTCGCAACCATGAGACGGGCGGCACTCTACGTGGAGCGGAGAGATCGCAACGACGGCGATCGGTTACGGCTGGCCGTCGACGCCATGATGCGGGAGGTTCAAGATCCCGAACCGACCGAGTCGGCCTATGTGGCCATGCTGCGCGAGATCGCCGACCAGGAAGACAGCGGCCCTGTCGGTGTGGAAGCGTTGGTTCACCTGGGCACATACTATGAGAAGACGAACGACGTCAACCGCGCGCTGCTGCTCTACAAGGATGCCGTGCGCCGAGCCGATCATGTCGGCGTGCCATGGGCCACCCAAGCATTGGAGCGGATTTCGACGTTTCTTGTCCCTTGGATCGAGCGGGCGGTCAAATCCGGGGATGATTTGACGGTGGTCAGTCTGTTCCATCGCTATGGAGCGGGAACGGGGCAAACGGTGGCTCCGCCGCTCATGATCGAAATCGCCGAGGCGCACAGGCGGCTCGGCTTTGCGACGGAGGCCGGCCGACTCTATCAGCAGCTTACGAAGGTCAAAGACCAGGCCGTGCTCGAAACGGCGCTGGTCGGTCTCGGTAAGAGCTATCTCGATCAGGAAGATCCCTTGGCGGCCAGAAAAGTGTTCGAACGGTATCGGTTTCAATTCCAAGCCGGCCGCTACGAGTCGGAAGTGCTTCATCTGTTGGTGACCGCAATGAGACGCCAAGGCGATCTTCAGAGCGCAGTGCACCTGTGTCGTCAGTGGCTGCAACATCACCCCAAGGACGGCGATCGCCCGTACATGGTTCTTCAACTCGCCGAAGTCTTGGGAGAATTGAAGCAATTGGAAGAGTCGGCGGCGGTCTATGAAACGGCGTTGAAAGGCGGGGGCAAGCCGTCGTTCGACGTCTTGCTGGCCTACGCGGAGACGCTTTCCAGGCTGAATCGACACGAACGGGCCATCGCCGCCTATCAAGCGGCGCTCGACCGGCAGCCCGGTCGTCGAGAACGGGAATGGATTCATCTGCAGACCGCCAGACATTGGAACGAGTTGCGGCAATACGACCGCGCCACCGTGGCGTTGGCCGAGGTGGGTGAGACGGACGATCCCCTCATCAACCGCTTCACCGCCTCGTTCAAGGATACCGTGCGGGCGGCGCGCCGCCTGGAGATGAAGGAGGAGTCGTGATGACGAACGCGATGCACCATTCCGACGAGCGGATCTGCCTGCGGGCGGCGTTCGAGAGCTTCGATCAAGCCGCGCGGGCATTGCAGGGGTCGTATGCCGCGCTCGCCGCCCGCGTGGAGCGGATGGACCTGGAACTGGCGCGCAGCAACGAAGCCCTTCGCCGGCAGCTTCAAGAGAACGAAGCCATGCGGATCCATCTCGACGGCATTCTGGAGTCGTTGTCGACGGGAGTGCTCGTGGTGGACGAAACCGGCGTCATCACCCGCAGCAATCGACCGGCCGCTCGCTTGCTCGGCGCCACGGACCACGAGTTGCGCGGACGGCCGGCGGCGGCCGTCTTGGAGTCCAAGGGGCTCGGCCTGAGCGATCGTCCTCAGCGGATCGGACAGGCCATGGTGACCGTCGCCGAATCTCCTCTCAAGATACGATCCGGAGATCGAGCGGGCAGGTTAATTCTGATTCAGGACGTCTCGCGCCTTTACCAGCTTGAAGAGCAGGTGCAGCGCACGGACCGGTTGGCGGCCATGGGGGAAATGATCGGAAGAATCGCCCATGAGATCAGGAATCCCCTGGGAAGCGTCGAACTGTTCGCCTCCCTGCTCCGTAATGATCTGGGCGATCGGCCGGCGGCGCGTCAGTACGCGGAACAGATTTCGCAGGCGGTGCACGCGATGGATCGTCTGTTGGCCAATCTGCTGGCCTATATGAAGCCGGCTCGTCCCGTGAGGGCCTGGCACGCGGCGGAGCCGCTGATTCTCGATGCCTTGGGTCTGGCGGCGCACGCGATCGCTCAAGTTCGGGCTGACGTGCGATTGGATCTGGACCCGGCGATTCCGGCTATCTGGTGCCATGAGGAGAGGATGAAACAGGTGCTGTTGAATCTCATCGTCAACGCGGCACAAGCCATGCCGAACGGCGGAGTTTTGACGATCGCCCTCAAGGCCGATGAGTCTCGCGGTCTCGGCGTTCGGGCGGTGCGTTTGACGGTCAGCGATTCCGGAATCGGCATCGATCCAGCGCATCGCTCCCGTCTTTTCGATCCCTTCTTCACCACGAAGACGGAGGGGACGGGACTCGGTCTGGCGATCGTACATTCGATCGTCGAAGCGCACCAGGGACGTATCGATGTGGACAGTACCGTCGGATGCGGGTCTTCGTTTTCCGTCGTGCTGCCTCATCCTTCGTCATCGCTCGCCGTCGGTGGGTCGTCCGATAAAGACGAAGAGAAAAGAGGCGAAGAAGGGATGATCGAAGAAGAAACCGGCGAACCGATCTTGGTGGAGGACTCGTCACATGATTGAGTGCCGAACGGATGAACAGGGGGCGGATCCGTCGAACGTCGGCGAAGGCGTGTTGGTGGTGGACGACGATCCGTCCATGCGCGCCGCGCTCGTGGAGTCCGTGCGGCGACTGGGGTTTGCCGTGCAGGGAGCGATCGACGGCGCCGACGCCGTCGATCGGGTCGCGCGATTTCGCCCCTGGCTGGTCTTGACCGACCTCAAAATGCCCCGCATGACCGGGCTGGATTTGGTTAAAGAGATGAAACGCCGAGCCCCGCAGACGTCGATCGTGTTGATGACGGCCTATGGCAGCGTGGAAACCGCCGTGGAGGCCATGAAGCTGGGCGCCAGCGACTACCTGATGAAGCCCTTCTCGATGGATCTTCTGGCGCGGATGATCATGAACCTCAAAGAAGGAAGGGAGATCGGAGCGACGGCGTCGGCCGGGACGCCGGACAGTCGGGCGATTCTGACGCAGGATCCCGGCATGATCCGGCTGTTGAGCACGGTCGAACACATCGCCTCCAGCCAGGCCACGGTATTGATCAACGGAGAAAGCGGAACCGGCAAAGAACTGTTGGCCCGCTTTATTCACAGCAGAAGTCCCCGCGCCCATCGGCCCTTCATCGCGGTGAATTGCGCGGCCTTGCCCGACGGCTTGCTGGAGAGCGAATTGTTCGGGCACGAGCGGGGTGCGTTCACCGGGGCGGTGATCAGAAAAATCGGCAAGTTTGAAATGGCTCATACCGGCACGTTGTTGCTGGACGAAATCGGGGAAATGACGTTGGGGCTGCAAGCCAAACTCCTGCGGGTGCTTCAAGAGCGCGAGGTCGACCGAGTGGGCGGACGCGAGCCGGTGCCGGTCAACATCCGCGTGATCGCCACGACGAACCGATCGCTCCATCATGAGGTGGAACAGAATCGATTTCGGGAAGATCTGTACTACAGGTTGAACGTGTTTCCCGTCACCATCCCTCCGCTCAGGGAGCGTCCAGGCGACATTCCGATGCTGGCGAGACATTTTGCGGCGCGGGCGGCGGCGAGAAATGGAACGGCCCAGCCGACGCTGCCCGACGGCACCTTGGCATATTTGCAGCGCCTGCCTTGGAAGGGCAACGTGCGCGAATTGGAAAATGTCATCGAGCGGGCCGCCTTGCTGGCCGGTGACGGGCCTATCTTGCCGGAACATTGCATGGTCGAGGCGCGAGGCGTGTCCGAATCGGCGCCCGTCCCGATCCAGACCGACCGGTCGTCGGCCAACGGATCATTGTGGGAAATGGAACGGGACTTGATTTTCAAGACGCTCGCCCGTGTGAACGACAATCGGACGCGCGCCGCAAAGGAACTGGGAATCAGCATCCGGACCCTGCGAAACAAGCTGCGCGAATATCGCGACGGAGAAAGGTCCGCCCATATTCCGTCGTCCTAACAGATGGGCAAAGATTGCCGATGGGAAAAATTGCATCGGCCGAGGGTCACCCCAGACGTCGGCCGCGATCGAGCTGACTGCGCGGCATGACCGGATTGGACGGCATCGAGGTTGCATCGGTCGGAAGGACCTGGAACGTTCGGGAGGCGGCCGAGGAGACGCCGCAACGGAGGTGTGCATGACCATCTTTGATCGAACCATGCAGTTGTTGGAACGGACGTTGGATCTTCGCAGCGAGCGGCAACGGGTGATCGCTTCCAACTTGGCCAATGAGGAAACACCGGGATACCGAGCCTCGGAGTTGAGTTTTCTCGATCAACTGCGATCGGCGCATCGGGGCCGTTTGCCGGTGGTCTTGACGGCCACCCATGCCCGCCACTTCGGTCTTTCGGGAGGACGAGGGTTCGGAGCCGTGACCGGGAAGCTCAGCGAAGTGCCGGCGGGAGATCTTCCGCTTGACGACAACTCGGTCAATTTGGAGTTGGAGATGGCGAAACTCTCGGACAACGTCATGCAGTACAACGCCGCCGCGACGATTCTGGCCGGGAAGTTTCATGCGTTGCTCAACGCCGTTCGAGAAGGGCGCTGAACTGCTTGCTCGATACCGTGGGGAGCCTCAATCGTCTTTCGGCAAGCGATACGTCGCTTGAATCTTAACCGCATGGATGGAGGTGCGCGATGGAATTGATGGACAGTCTGGCCGTCTCCGTTTCCGGTATGGACGCGCAGCGTCGTCGTCTCAACGTCATTGCCAGCAATCTGGCGAACGCCCAGTCCACGCAAACGCCGGGCGGGGGACCGTATAAGCGGAGGGACGTCGTGTTCCGATCGATTCCGATGAGCGGCTCGTTCGATCGAACGTTCCGACGGATCGCGGTCGGCTCGGGAGCCCATGCGCTGGACGGCGTGGCAGTCGCCAGAGTGGTGGAGGACCGCAAACCGGGTCATCAGGTGTACGATCCCCATCATCCGGACGCCGACGACAAGGGGTTCGTTCGACTTCCCAACGTGAACGTGCTGGAGGAAATGGTCAACATGATCGGCGCGTCGCGGGCCTATGAGGCGAACGTGCAGGCGATCAACGCGACGCGAGCCATGTGGAACAAGGCCTTGGAGATCGGGAGGTAGCGATGAAGGAAGTCTCGGGCATCGGGCAATCGATCGTGTCATCTATCGGCGCGCCGTCGGTCGGTCAGACGACGGGAGCGGCCGAGTCGCCGGGGTTCCTGGATTCGCTCAAACAGGCCATCGGACAGGTCAACGACGCGCAGATTCAAGCCGGCCGGGCCGTTGACGCCCTCATGACAGGGGAGTCGCAGGATATTCATCGCGCGATGGTCGCGCTCCAGCAGGCCGACGTATCGTTTCAGCTCATGATGCAGATCAGAAACAAACTGATCGCGGCCTATGAGGAGATCCAGCGGATGCAAGTGTGATCGCGCGAACATAAGGAAAGCGGGCGACTCCGATGTTTTCTCAGTTTTCGATCAATCAGCGCATGGTCGTGCTCGTGGCCCTGGCCGGTTCCGTGGCGGTGCTCATCGCCGTGGCGCTGTGGACCCAGCAGCCCGACATGCAGGTCTTGTTCACCAACCTCACCGGCGAGGACGCGGCTGCGATTATCGACAAGCTCAAAGAAGCCAAAGTGCCGTACGAAACGTCGGGCGGGG
>JAIWOH010000079.1 GCA_020216985.1 Nitrospira sp. | reverse complement strand
GGACGACCGTGCTGGTCCCCAGCGCGCAGGTCCACGAGCTCCGGCTCCAATTGGCGACGCAGGGGCTGCCGCACGGCGGAGGGGTCGGCTATGAGATCTTCGACCGCACGTCGATCGGCATGTCGGAATTTGTGCAAAAGCTCAATTATCGGAGGGCGCTGCAGGGCGAACTGGCCAGGACGATCGCCCAAATGCCGGAGGTCGAGCGGGCTCGCGTTCACCTGGCGATTCCGGAACGGCGTCTGTTCGCCAACGAGCAGGACAGGGCGCGCGCGTCCGTCGTGCTGTCCCTCCGCAACGGCTACATGCTGAGCAAGGCGCAGGTGCAGGGTGTCGTTCATCTCGTGTCCAGCAGCGTCGAGGGGTTGCAGGCCAGGGACGTGACCGTCGTCGACGGACATGGACGTCTCTTGTCCGGTTCGACGGCGGACGAAACCATCGGATTGACGAGCTCGCAGCTTGAATACCAGCGCACCGTCGAAAAGGACATCGAAACCCGCATTCAAACGATGTTGGAGCGGATCGTCGGACAGAACAAGGCCGTGGTGCGCGTGTCGAGCGTCATCGATTTCCGAAAAATCGAGACCACGGAAGAGCGATTCGATCCGAACGGGCAGGTGGTCAGAAGCGAGCAGCGGGGCCAGGAGAAAACGAGCGGCACTAACGGAACGGTCGGCGGCGTGCCGGGAGTCCAGTCGAACGTTCCGCCGGGGGTCGAACAAGAGCCGGCGCAGACCAGCTCAAGCAGCAGCCAGACGAAGAACGAGACCGTCAACTATGAAATCAGCCGCGTGGTCTCGAAAATCGTCGAGCCCGTCGGGATCATCAGACAATTGTCGGTGGCCGTGCTGGTGGACGGAACCTACGGGGCGCCGTCGGCCGGAGAGGGAGAAGCGGCGGCAGCCGATCAAGCGGGAGCGGTGCGAAAGTACATCCCGCGTTCCGAGGAAGAAATGAAGCGGATCGAAGAGATCGTGAAGAAAGCGATGGGGTTCTCGGAAGAGCGCCAGGATCAGGTGCAGGTCACCAACGTGCAGTTCGATTTGGGGACGGAGGAACTGCAAACGGGTGGCGCCGATGCGACGGCGGATGCCTGGAAATGGTGGCTGCCTTACGTGCGCTACGGCGTCGGTGCGCTGCTCTTTTTCATGATTCTCTTCTTCGTCGTCCGTCCCTTGCTCGGCATGCTCGGCGGAGGCGCCGGTCAATCGGAGGAGGCCAAGGCTCAGGGGCCGACGTTGCCGGCCCCCGTCGGCGGAGCGGAACCCAAGCCGGCGGAGATCCTCGACCGTACCCAGATCATCGACATGGCCAGAAAGAATCCTGACGCGACGGCCGTGGTCGTCAAACAGTGGCTCAAGAGTTCGTCGGCGAACGGATAGCGATGGCGAGTCGAGATGGCAAGGAATCTGACGGGCGAGCAGAAATCGATCATTCTTCTTCGTGCCATCGGCGAGGACGCTGCAGCGCAGGTCATGAAACAGCTCGATCCCAAAGAAATCAAAAAGCTGGGCGGTTTCATGCAGCAGGCGGCGCAGATTTCCAAGGAAGAGGAGGATCAGGTCATCGCCGATTTCAAGGCCATGAGCGCCCGCGGAGAAGTTCAATTTCAGGGAAAGGAATTTATCAAGAACATCCTCATCAAGGCCCTGGGACCGGAAAAAGCGGCTCGGATCATCGAGACCATGACCAAGAAAAACTATCCGGGATTGGAGGCCCTTCGGTGGGTGGACGTCAAGACCCTCGTGCACATGTTGAAGGTCGAGCATCCTCAAACCGTGGCCGTCATTCTCGCCCATCTCGAAAGCGATCAGGCCGGGCAGGTGCTTGCGGCGTTGCCGGAACATCTCCGGGACGACGTCGCGTTGCGGCTGGCGACTATGGAAGACGTGCAGCCGGAGATTCTGGAGGAACTGAGCGACACCCTCCAAGAGACCTTGTTGACCAGCAAGGGATTGGGTGCTCAGAACATCGGCGGAGCCGAGGTGGTCGCCGACATTCTCGCGCGCATGGACAAGGCCACCGAAAACACCATCATGACGAAGATCGCCGAGAAAAACCAACCGTTGGCCGAAGCGATCCGGGCTCTCATGTTCGTCTTCGATGATTTGATCAAAGTGGACGATCGCGGAATCCAGGAACTGCTCAAGGAAGTCAGCAAAGAAGATCTCCCGCTCGCTCTTCGAGGGGCCAGCCCGGATGTGAGGGACAAATTCTTCAAAAACATGTCCAGCCGGGCGGCCGAGATGCTCAAGGACGACATGGAGTCGAAGGGGCCCGTTCGGGTGGCGGACGTCGAGAAAGCGCAACAAAACATTTTGAAGGTGTGCAGAAAATTGGAAGAGGAAGGTCGAATCGTCGTCGCCGGTGCAGGTGAGGAGTTGGTGTAGATGAAAGTCGGACCGCGTGCATCGGCGTCGGTTTATCGCGGGCGCGCGGGCCGGCCGCGGCTCTACGGGTCGATCCTTGTAGTCGACGATGAAGAATCGATCCGCCGGTTGTTTCTGGAATGGTTTCGTCCCGAAGGGGTGTCCGTTCGAGTCGCTTCCTCGGGCGAGGACGCCGTCGCTATGGTGAAACAGTCGCCTCCGGATCTCTTGATCGTGGACGTGGCGATGCCGGGACGTGACGGTCTTGCGGTGTTGGAAGAGGCGTTGACGATCGATTATCGGATCAGCGGAGTCGTGATGACGGGCGTGGCGACGGTCGAACTGGCGGTTCGCGCCATGAAGGCGGGGGCGGCGGATTTTTTGATGAAACCCATGCGCCGCGAAACGGTCTTGGAGACGGCGCGTCGGTTGCTGGAGCGCCGTCGATTGCGCGCCGAAGAGCCCGTGGTCAAGCAAGCCGCCATTCGATCCGGAGCGGTCAGGCTCTCCGATTCGCCGTTTCAGGCGTTTGATGACGAGGGAGATCCGTCCGAGGACGAAAAACCCACGGAATTCGAGCGAGGCCTTGAAGAGGGAGAGCGGCGCGCCGAAGAGCGTTGTCGCCGTGAGCACGCCGTGTTGGCCGACGTCGTGCGCAAGTTCGACGAGGCGCGGGCGTCGCTTCGCGCCACGTTTGAAGACGAAGTCGTGTCGCTCGCGTTTCACATCGCGACCAAGGTGCTGCGCGAGTCGGCCGAGCGTTGCAAGGATCAAATCGTCGCACAAACGAAAGCCGCGCTGGAGGCGGTTCCGGACTCCGGCTCGGTCGTCGTCCACGTCCATCCGGCCGATGTGCCGGCGCTCACGGAAGCCCAAGCCGAACTGGTCGGACGCCGCGACGTCGATCTGAATCTGAAGATCGAACCGGTCGCCGCGATGCCGAGGGGGAGCTGCCTGCTCCGCACCGCCACGCACGTGATCGACGCGTCGTTGGACGCTCAGTTGTTCCGTTTGGGGACCGCCTTGAAAAACAGGATCACCCATGAATCTGAGCGCCGCCCTTGATCGGGTCGATCCCGTCTCCGTCGCCGGGCGAGTCGTCCAGGCGGTCGGCATCGTCATCGAAGGGTACGGTTCGGCGACCACGGTCGGCGAGCTGTGCGAAATCAGCACGGAACACGGCGAACAGCCGGTCGCCGCCGAAGTGGTCGGCTTTCGCGGCGATCGCATTCTGCTGATGCCGTTGGGAGAGATGCGTGGAATCGGACCGGGGAGTTTGATCACCATGACCGGTCGCGTTCCCACCGTTCCCGTGGGGCCCGGTTTGTTGGGGCGGATCCTTGACGGGCTCGGTCGTCCGCTCGACGACCTAGGAGGTCTCCGGACCATGGAACAGTATCCGCTCTACGCCGCTCCCCCGAGCCCGCTCCGGCGCGCGCGCATCCGGGCGCCTCTGGATCTCGGCATCCGCGCCATCAACGGCTTTCTGACCTGCGGCCAAGGACAGAAGATGGGCATCTTTTCGGGGGCCGGCGTCGGCAAGAGCGTCCTGCTCGGAATGATCAGCCGTTACACCAAGGCCGACGTGAACGTCATCGCCCTCATCGGCGAGCGGGGGCGCGAGGTCAAGGAATTCTTGGAGCGGGATTTAGGGGACGAGGCGCTCCGGCGGTCGGTCGTCGTGGTGGCGACGTCCGATCAAGCCCCGCTGGTTCGTCTGCGAGCCGCGTTGGTGGCGACCGCCATTGCGGAATACTTTCGCGATACGGGCAAGCAGGTGCTGTTGTTGATGGATTCTCTCACGCGACTGGCCTACAGCCAGCGGGAGGTCGGCCTGGCGATCGGGGAGCCGCCGACGACCAAAGGCTATACGCCCTCCGTGTTCGCCCTGCTGCCGAAACTGTTGGAGCGCGTCGGCACGGGGCCGGGACCCGGCGCCATTACCGGGTTGTATACGGTGTTGGTCGATGGAGACGACCTGACCGATCCGGTGGCCGACGCCGCTCGATCCATCCTCGACGGCCACATCGTGCTCTCACGTACCCTGGCCGCACGGAATCACTTTCCGGCGATCGATCTGCTCCAGAGTACCAGCCGCGTCATGCGTGACATTGTCGGGCGGGAGCATCGGGACGCAGCCGGGAGCCTCCTGGAGTTGGTCGCCCGCTACAGGCAGTCCGAGGATCTCATTCTGGTGGGCGCCTATAAAGAAGGTGCGAACAAGGCGCTCGATCGCGCCGTCCGCGCGCAGGACGCCATCAACGCCTACCTGCGGCAGGATATCGATCAGCCGGCTCCACTGCCGTCGTCGGTTGAAGACTTGATCGGCTTGGCCAAGCGGGTGTCATGAGTCTAGATGCGTTGAGAAAACTGCGGGCGCAGACCCAGGAAGCGCTCATGATGGAATTGGCGCAGGTGACCCAGGAGTTGATGAGCCTGGAGCAACGGTGCAAGGCCCTTGACGCGCGATTGCAGGCCGACGCCGCCGCCTGGCGCCGCCAGGCGGCGCAGGGGATGACGGCGCACGCTCTGTTGGAGTGGGAATGGCGGCTTGCGTCGCAACAGGCATCGTTGAAGCAGATGCGCGGCGCGATCGACCGGTTGACCGGATTGTGGGCCGAGACTCAAACGCGCCTCGTCCAGGCGGCGCAGGCCTGCAAAGTGCTCGACCGTCTTGACGAGCGGCGACGCGCGGAAGGCGACGTCGTGACCTTGAGACGGGAACAACGGGCGACGGATGAAGCTGCGGGACGTCGGCAGTTTTTGAAACGGGATTCGTGATGAGGGCTGATTCGTTGTATTCCACCGGGGATCGGATTTTCCTCAGCCGTCGGAACAATCGTCGGGCGGCTCCGGCTTCGCCGTCACGGATGTCTTGGCTCTGGACGGTCGGGGGCGGCCTTGTCGGCTCCATCGTGCTGCTTTGGGTGATGGTGCAGATGGGACAGGCATCGCCGAATGCAAAGGGAAAGTCCGTGCTTTCGCAGGAGGATCTGCCGGCGCCGCCGACGGGAGGGCAACAGACTGTTCTTGGCGACGGTCCACGGCCGGCTGCCGGACAAAACGGCGAGCCGCCCGCCCCGACGGGCAAGGAGACTCAGGGACCGGCACTGGAAGTGCCGCAAGAAGTCCTCGCCATGTTGGACCAGCGGAAGCGTTCCTTGGATCGACGCGAAGAAGCCGTGCGGCAGAGCGAGGAGCGGCTGCTGGCGCTGCGTGACGAGGTCGACAAATTGCTGGCTCAAAACGAGGCGATGGCCAAGCGAATTGAAACGGCCGTCGCCAAGGAAGAGCAACGGGCCGCGGGACAGAAAACGGCGCAGGCGAAAGCCCTGCTGGAAAAAGAACGGCTGGCCCTGGAACAGAAAGCCCAACTGGCCAAGATGTATGAAACCATGCCACCGGAAGATGCGGCGGCGCGCCTGGAGCGGATGCCGGAGCGAACCGCGATTCAGATCCTGCGCCTGGTCAAAACGAAAACCGCCGGAGCGATTCTCGCCCAAGTCAAACCCGAGCGCGCGGCCAAACTCACCGAACAGTTGTTGGCGCAGACGCCGTAGTCCAAAGCCTACTCGGTCTCCTTCTTTATTTAGAATTATTGCATGTTGGGAGGACATCCCGGCTCTAAAAGGGTGTGTCATATCTCTTGCGAGTTGCCTGCTACGCCTAGATAAACTACGTAAGCAGAGCACGCTTGTTCTGTATAGCCCCGCTCACCGCATCTGTCTTCTGTGGTAGAAATCAATCGCATGACTCATTCGAGTTAAAACCATTTATCTTCTCAGCCTGTAGCATTCCGCCACTGCAGTTCTACTTATAGATGATGACATGTGCGCCAGTTCGATCAGTGGCGGCGAACGCGAACGTCATGACGCATGAAGGGAAGTGCCCTGTCGGTCATGCTTCCTCGCTCAGCGGAACCGCTTGATCCGTGCGGTGCAAGGCCGTCGGCGCAGCAGAATATGCCGAGACGTTAAAGAGCCCATCGGCTGGCGGCGGACCACTGGAACGAGATTTGCCACGGAAACAGACAAGAGGAATGTCGAAGGTAACCCGGTGGAGAACCAGGGCTTCTTCGGTACCCTGACTAGATTGCACCTGACGCCGTTCGTTTCGTGAGAGCTGAACTACAGTGGGAGGTGCATGGTTGCCCGAAGGGATGAGCTCCTGCGCATTCGCCTCAGCCGTTAGGCAAAACCGGGCGCTACGAACGGCAAGGCTATGAGAGGAAGGGGGAATGCTGGCCTTGAGCCGGTCGACACCGGTTGTTTTAGAGAGGAGAGTCTGTACGTTCAGTCCTGAATCGGCCCTCACCAGTGTGGGTCGCGCCGTACCAGGAGGGTAATATGGCTATTGATTTTCAGCGTCAACGGTTCAACTTCCCCTCGCACAGCGGCAGCGCGCAGAGTTTAGAGATGGCTTTTGTGTTCCCCACCAATGTGCGCAGGGCGGAGGCGGCGATCAACGGCTTCAGTTTCGGGTTCACCAGCAGCGATCATCATCTGTTTCGCCAGGAAGTCGATGCGACGGTCACGCGCATTACGCTCACCACGGTCTTTGTGAGAGTGAATTTCGCCCTCAGAGACAGTTCGGGGTTTTTTGATGACCGCTATGACGGTTTTGTCGATGTGATGGTCATCGTGGATCGAGTGTAGCTGTCACCTCCACGCGGCTGGGGCAGAGATGGAGCAGATATTCTTGGCCTGCCGCTGAAGTCAAAGTGAGCGGCGGGCGAATTCGCCCGCCGCTCTCCTCAAAAGCTCAAGCGGGCATGTGATACTGACTGCAGGTTGGAAGCGAAGAGGTGCAAGTATGAGAGGAAGGCAAGTCTGTCTTTTTCGAGCTCAACTATGGCTGGTAGCATTCCATACATGGAGATAATACGATGATTCGTTTAGTACGTCCTAATTTAGGGAATCCTTTAATTCTAGAGCCGAACGAACTAAAGGCCTTTGAAATCACGATTGCTTATAAAAAAGACTGGGTCGAGGGGAAAGAAGAGCCGGAAGCAAATGTTCCGAATCTTTCAAAGAAGGCCATCAAGCAAATATTAGAGGATGAAACACCCGAGGTAGGGTTCGGAAACTCATGGAGTAAGCTGAAAATCATAAATGTCCAAACTCCACAAAAATATGCGCTATTTAAGGACAATTATAGCGACATGAAGCATCCGACCACGAATGAGCAACTACAATATGCCTCAGGCTATCGCTGGGAGGCAAAGGCACAGGTTGGACTCACGGATAACGCGATTGTTCAGCTGAAGGGCTCCTCGTGGCCGCGTCTGCTAAACCTGAGATGGAAATTTACCAAATATGCGCCTGCCCCCTATCAAGTCACAAATTATCACGCAATTTATGTCCATGAGACACTGAAAAAATCAGCCGACTTCACCATTCTTCACATTACCGATACTCATATTGCAAAGAGAAACGACTTCATACCAGAAATTCTTTGTCGGGTTCGCAATAAGAAAGAATGTAAGGATCTGAAAGACCGATATATCAACTTTAATGACCACTTAAGGGCCTTCATCAAAGAAGGCAATACACGCGTGAAGAATGGCGAGAAGGTAATTGTGGTTTTAACAGGCGATATAGTCGATTACTACTTCGATGGATATTGGGATGGTGGATGGGTTTGTGGCCAAGGAGGTCAGTGGAAAGATAAACGAGGTGATTTGGTTAAAGAGAAAATAATTACAAGCACCTGGGATTCAAATCTTTGGAAGTTTCACTTAATAATAACTGGCAGCGATGGCAAAAGTGACGAATTGTTAGCTCCTATTTTTGTAATTCCTGGCAATCATGAATATTATGCCAACGAGATTTTGATGACTTGCAGAATAGGGGCATCATTACTAGGCTTTGAATTAAAGGGCAAAACCTTGAAGGAATATGATGCCTTTAACCTTAAGGAAAATGAGGGCAAAGAATATGATCTCTGGGCTTACCCAAGAAGGGGAGGGAAAGCTCCTTCGATAGCCTATCGGAAAACCTTCAAAGAGATACAGGAAACGCCGGAAAATGAATTGTCTCCACCTTCGGCACCCCCTTCTGAGACTTGGGTCCTTAAGCATTGGCAGCCTGATTTTACAGCCAATGTGGGAGATAAGAGCTATTGGTTGATAAAACCAAAACCAATTCTTTTTTCACAATACCTAAGTCAAATAAATTACGATGTTGATTTTGAGGTTAAAATCGGGAATAGTCATCTTCTTTTTTTTAACACAGGACACGATAGATATCCCACCAAAGAAGAGGCGACTGCCCAAAAAGATTTTGTGAGGGACTTTTTTAATAATGGACCCCATAGCAGAGGTGTAACGCCACGCCACCTAAGAATGTTAGAGGCTGCACTAGCTGAAGAAGGAGAAAAAACGATCTTGATTTTCACTCATGCTCCATTGCTGTGCTTAGATAAAGCACCTATAGATGGAATAGAGCATATCTATGAAGAAAACCTTAAAAAAGGCTATACTGAACAATTAGAGGCGTTAGGCTGGCTTAGTAGGTCAATCGGATTACCACCGGAAGATCTTAAAAAAAGTGGCTTTGTAGACCCTGGCAAGCCTCAGTTTAGCGGTGGAAATTTTAAAGATGGAGGGAGGGGTAGTTTTTGCAATTTTTATTCTATGGAGGGGTGTAATGAGAAGGGCGAAATAACCGAAGATGAGCAGTATAAATTTGCCCCTCAAAACGTAAGGGAATTTATGTGGCTCATCAGTAGAAATCGCGGTCAGTCTACAAACAAACCAATTTTAGTTTTCTCGGGACATACTCACCGAGTCCATGAATTCAGAATAGAACGGCAAGACGAAAGCCATAAAAATTATTATCACTACTGTGATGCGTATTCTAACAAGTACTTTGAAAGGACCGAGAACAGCATAAAACTCCTTTTTCGTTATGGTTGGCTGATGGTAAATAGTCCTCTACTTTTGAACACTTCTGCAGTTAGAAACAAAGAACCGAGGTACCGTGAAATTATAGCAAGAGGGACGACGTTCGCTAGTCTGGAGATGAAACCCATCACAAGAATCGAGCAAACGGGAAATTTTGATCCTGGCTGCAAGTTAGTTGCCCTCCGGGCTCATAATGGTCAGTATGTATGTGCAGAGGATGCTGGGAGAAAGGAACTTATTGCCAATAGGAACAAGATAGGGCCGTGGGAAACGTTTGAGATGATCGAGCTGGACGATGGGCAAGTGGCTCTTAAAGCATGTAATAAGAAATTTGTTAGGGCCAAAGATGGTGGGGGTGGCGAATTGAAGCCTGATAGATCCTGGATTAAAGATCATGAGTCTTTTTTATTAGAGATAAGGGGTGAAAATAAAATTGCTCTTCGGACCCATAACGGGAAATATGTTTGTGCAGAGGGCGGCGGGGGGAGGGAATTGGTTGCCAATAGAGATCAAGCAAAAGAATGGGAGACTTTTGAAATTATTCAGATTGATATATAGAACTTGACCTTCCCCTTGTTTATTACACCATCGCTGAGGAAGTGACCTTTGTAAGCTCCCCTGCCAACGAGACACGCGTATACTGCTCCCCTCTAAGACAAAGGCCACTGAAACTAAGTAGACTGTGGCTGATCCACCACGGAGGGATCAGCCATGAAGCGACGGAAGT
>JAIWOH010000220.1 GCA_020216985.1 Nitrospira sp. | reverse complement strand
GCGGAATTTGAACCCGGTGCCCTTGCCAGCGGCGGTGTATTGGTTCGGGGCGGGGCTCGTGGGCCTGGCGGGCCTCGCCCGGCGGCGGAGCTGACGAGGATTCAGCGGGCCGGCCGTTGATTCCGCTATCTCACATCTCATCTGGGGGGTCCTCTCGCCGAGGGCCCTGGCCTCCGGTATCCCCGGCATTCCCATGGTTGCGTAGGTAGAGAGAACAAATGCCCCGCCCGTCCTGGGCGGGGCGATCGGCTTGTGCAAAGAAGCCGTTCGTGTTTCACCACGCTCATGCTCGACATTCCATGAGCAGGCCATATGCAGGCCTTCCCACGAGAGGTCGATTTCCCCTGAGCCGTTGCCTTCTCGATCCTTGTATCGGCCGGTTGAGGAAAAGGCCGATGGCGTTGGTCGTTGGTGCCGGGGGATCGCTGTTGAATTGACTTTTCAAGCCGCCCTCAGTATTCTCCACTTCTTTCATAGACAAGGAGCGGGAGCCATGAAAGTGATCCTACAAGAGACATTGGAAGGGGTGGGCCATCTCGGCGACCTCATTAACGTCGCCGATGGATTTGCCAGGAACTATCTCTTGCCCCGAGGCAAAGCGGTCGAGGCGGACAGCCGGAGTATCAAGGCCTTTGAACATGCCAAGCGGGTGGCGGCGGAGAAGGCGAAGAAAGAGAAGCTGGAGATCGAGACCTATGCCAAGAAGCTGTCGGCAGTAACGTTGACTTTCGAGGTCCAAGCCGGCAAGGAAGACAAACTGTTCGGCTCGGTGACGACGAAGGATATCGCCGAGCAATTGACGGCGCAGGGGTTCCCCGTGGATCGCCGGAAGATTCAGTTGGCGCACCCGATCAAGGAGTTGGGGACGGTCACCGTGCCGATTAAAATGCCGAGGGACGTGACGGCGGTCGTGACCGTGCACGTGGTGAAGAAACAAGAACCGGAAGCGGCCGAGGCCTGACGAGGCATGAGAGGCATGAAAGGAACGACATGATGGACGACGGCGCATCGCTGGATGCCTTGAAGGCCACGGATCCCGAGGTCTATGCCGCTATCCAAGCGGAAGAGGCCAGGCAGCGGGACAAATTGCTGTTGATCGCGTCGGAGAACTTCGCCAGTCCGGCGGTGTTGGCCGCGCAAGGGTCGGTGTTGACCAACAAGTATGCGGAAGGGTATCCGGGCAAACGGTACTACGGCGGGTGCCAGTACGCCGACGCGGTTGAAGACCTGGCGATTCAACGATGCAAGGAGATTTTCGGCGCCGAACACGTCAACGTGCAGCCGCACTCGGGCTCGCAGGCCAACATGGCGGCCTATCTGTCTGTGCTGAAACCGGGCGACACGATCCTGGGCATGGACTTGGCGCAGGGAGGCCATCTCACGCATGGGAGCAAGGTCAACTTTTCGGGCATCCTCTTTCGCGTGTTCTCCTATGGGGTGGACCGTGAGACCGAACGGATCGACTATGATGCCGTTCAAAAGATCGCCGAGGAGTGCCGCCCCCGCATGATCGTGGTCGGGGCCAGCGCCTATTCCCGCGTGTTGGACTTTCCGCGCTTTCAGCAGATCGCCAAGTCGGTGGGGGCCTATCTGCTCGTCGATATCGCCCATATCGCCGGGCTGATCGCCGCGGGGCTCCACCCCAATCCGGTCCCCTATGCGGATTTCGTCACGACGACCACCCACAAAACGTTGCGGGGCCCGCGCGGCGGCGTCACGATGTGCAAGGCCGAGTACGCGAAGGGAGTCGATAAGTTGGTGTTCCCCGGCTTGCAGGGCGGGCCGCTGATGCACGTGATCGCGGCCAAGGCCGTGGCCTTCAAGGAAGCGTTGTCTCCCTCGTTCAAACGGTATCAACAACAGGTCGTGGCCAACGCCAAGGCGTTGGCGCAGGGCCTGATGGATCGAGGATATAAAATTGTTTCCGGAGGAACTGACACCCATCTGATGTTGGTCAACTTGACCAACAAAGGGATTACGGGCAAGGAGGCCGACGCCGCGCTCGACGCGGCGGGGATCATCTTGAATAAGAACGCCGTTCCCTACGACGAGAAGCCCCCGGCCGTCGCCAGCGGGATTCGATTGGGGACTCCGATCGTCTCCACGCGGGGGATGAAAGAACCGGAGATGCGGCAAATCGTGGAATTGATCGATCGCGTGCTGCACCATCGGCAGGACCCGTCGGTGTTGGAAGAGGTTCGCCTGGAGGCCAAGGCCTTGTGCAATCGGTTCCCGATCTTCCATCCCTACTGACAACCTTGTCAAAGAGGCATGGTCGCCGTCCGTGAAATGCCCGTTCTGCGATGAGCTCGAAGACAAGGTCGTGGACTCCCGCATGGCGAAGGAAGGCGAAGTCATCCGCCGTCGCCGCGAATGCACGGCCTGCCGTCGCCGATACACCACCTATGAGCGGGTCGAGGAGATTCTTCCGGTGGTGGTCAAGAAGGACGGCCGTCGGGAATCGTTCGATCGCGGGAAGATTCTCTCCGGCATAAAGAAGGCGTGCGAGAAGCGACCGATCAGCACCTCGACGATCGAGGCGGCGGCCGACCGGGTCGAGAAACGCATCCAAGAAATGGGCGAGAGCGAGATCCAAAGCCGAGTGATCGGCGAAGAGGTCATGAAGGAGTTGCATCAGTTGGATCAGGTGGCCTACGTTCGGTTTGCGTCCGTCTATCGGGAATTCAAGGACATCGACCAGTTCATGGATGAGCTGAAAATGCTGGCTCAACAGCGTCGCGATCGCTAAGTTTCTGAACTCAGCGCTCGTCGCTTCTTGTTCCGTTTCTCGATCGGTCGCACCTCTGTTCACAATCTGTTGCTGTTGGAGACAGACACCATGTCAGCAGGGAGCCGACCACTGACACCGGCGATGCCTCGGTCTATTCGACGCCGACCGGCGAGTCCCGGAGCGACCAACGTCGCCATCATCGGCGCGGGGCGCGGCGGAACCGCGCTCATGGAGATTTTTGCGAACGATCCCCTCGTGCAAATCGTGGGGGTGGCGGAGGTCGATCCACGGGCGCCCGGATTGAGTCTGGCCCGACAGTTGGGCATTCCCGTCACTCGTGATTATCGACAGCTCCTGGACATGGAGCGGGTCGATTTGATCATCGACGTGTCGGGAAGTCCGGAAGTCTGGCATGCGCTTCAGGATTTCCACCGGATGGGCGTGACGGTCATCGGCGGCGCCAGTGCCAAGTTCATGTGGGAATTGATCGAAGCCCGCATCCGCGCGACGGCCGAAATCGAAAAAACGCTCACCAAGTATCAGTCTCTGTATCGGCTGTACGTCAAGGAGTCGAGCGCGGCGGTGACGGAGGAACGGACCCGCATCGCCTGTGAAATCCACGACGGGTTGGTACAGAGCCTGGCGGGGGTGAATTTCAAGCTCGATCTCTGCCAACAGCTTCTGCGGAAAAACCCCAAGGCCGGTCTCGCGACCATCAAAGAAACCAAGGCGCAGCTCAAGTTGGCCATTCAGGAGGCCAGGCAGGTGATCTTCAATCTGCGGCCGCTCCATTACGACAAGATGGAGCTGATTCCGGCCCTGACGAATTACTTCAAGTCCTACGAGACCAACACACACATCGCCACGCACTTCACCGTGACGGGCGACGAGCGAATTCTTTTCCCTCGGACCAAGATTTTTCTCTTTCGAATCATTCAAGAAGCCTTGAGCAACGTCGAAAAGCACGCGAAGGCCAAACGGGTCTCCATCCGGCTCGAAATCGGCGTGGAGATGTTGCGGATTACTATCATCGACAACGGCGTCGGGTTCGACATGGAGGCTGTGTTGCGAGACCCCGAAAAGTGGGACCATTTCGGCATCAAAGGCATTTTAGAGCGCGCGCGACTGGTGGGCGGAGAGGGGCGCATCGAATCGAAGAAAGGTCATGGCACGAAAGTCGTGGTGGAGGTGCCTTTGGCGAACCGTGCGAAGAGGAAGGACGGAACCCATGGAGAAAATTAAGGTCTTGATCGTCGATGACCATCGAGTCGTGCGGGAAGGGCTGGTCGCGATTCTCAAGACCAAAGAGGACATTCAGGTAGTCGGCGAGGCGCAGGACGGTATCGAAGCGGTCGAGAAGGCCCGCGCCCTGGTTCCGGATGTAATCCTCATGGATGTCAGCATGCCGCGCATGGGCGGCGTCGAGGCGACTAGGCAAATCAAACGCGAGTTCCCGCACATCGGCATCGTCGCGCTGACCATGTATGAAGAGCAGCAATACATCTTCGATCTCGTGCGGGCCGGGGCCACCGGCTATCTGTTGAAAGACTCCGAATCATCGCAGATCGTGGCCGCCATTCGGGCCCTGTACCGGGGTGAGTCGCTCATTCAGCCGTCCGTGGCCAGCAAAATTTTGGCCGAGTTCTCCCTCATGGCCCAGAAAAAAGGCAAGAAGCCGGCCTGGGCCGAACATGACCTGACGGAACGGGAAGTCACCGTCTTGCGACTGGTTGCCGACGGCAAGACCAACAAGGAAATCGCCAACCATCTCGACTTAAGCGAAAAGACCGTCAAAAATCACGTCCGCAACATCTTCCATAAGCTGCAAGTGTATGACCGCACCCAAGCCGCCATCCTCGCCATCCGCAAGGGCTTGATCGAACTGGACCCGAAGCCGTAGGGGGCCGCACTCTCCAAAGAATCACCGCCCCGCCATGGGCAGCACCGAGACCACAATCGACAGGGCGATCAGCACGATGATGATCCACTCCAGCAGTTCCATTCTCCTCACGGCGGCGCGGTCGGACATTTTCCCGTAAATGCTGTTCAGCGTCTCGAGTTTCCGCAAGATGCTGGCGTCCCACTCTTCCAGGTGGAACCGTTGCGAAGCCAGACGATAGACACGGGCTAAATATTGGTCGCCGAACAGCTTCAATGTATTGGTGACCCGCTCGAACAAGAGCGCACTGTCCACCTGCAACTGAGCGACGTAGGTTGTGTCTTTTTCCGATGAGCCGGGGAACGGGAGGAAGGACGGCTTGCGGGACAGTGTTTCATAGGCTTGATCCAACGCCTGGTCGAGCTGATTGTCGAGGATACGCATCTCCAACAATTCGACATTGGCGAATTCCAACACCGCCCGCACGTCGTCCATGTCTTTGCCGAAAAGGACGGCGGCATGCCAGTCGATGAGCGCGGAGTCTTCCCGACCGAAAGAAATGTGGCAAGCCATGGCGTCCTGCGTTTCTTGCGGGGAGAGCGGGGTCCGTTCGCCGCGGAGCACGTGGGCCAATTCGGTTTCAAGACTTATCCACGGAGGATCGTCTCCCGTCCATGCGTAGGACTGGATTGAGAAGACGATGTAGTCTTCGACTTCCGGGGCGAGCGAGGGCCGCTCGATCGCCGGTTTGATGGCCTGGATCAGTTGCTCGACCCGCGCTCGGGATTCCACCAGCAACCGATCGTTTTCGTAAAGCGATTCACTCAGATCCAACAACAGTTCGACGGGGCCGTCGAGTGCAAACCGATAGGTAATGGTCACGGCCCCGAAGTCATAGACCATGAGCTCGACGGAGGGGCTTGATTGGTGCGAGCCGACGGTCAGGGCCACGCCCTCTTGCGTCAACCGCAAGGGCGCCGGGTGGTACTCGAAATACTGGGGTGCCCTGGCCTTATGCCGGATCCGACCCCGCTCGGTGCCTGCGGCAATGCGCCGCTCCGCTTCATCGATGTTGATGGAGAGGCCGATGTCGTAGGCGAACAGCGCGTAGCAGGTACCGCCATGGATGGTGAGTCTAGGTGCTGAGGCGGCGATCATGAATCGTATCTCCTCAAATGGATAGGCGACCGATATCATACCATTTCGTGAGGGGCGGTCGTTCCTCGGCAGAACAAGTGGATCGCGGTCGGTCAGACGACGAGAGAAAAGTGGTCGAAGGATAGTGCCGGTTTCTCGATACCGCACGGGGACGCTAAGTCCATCATGAATAGTGCCCGAAAGATTCCACGAAGTCCGAAGTTCTCTTCTTCTCATCAATATCAATCACATCCTTCGCTTTCGTCGCCGCACCATCTTGTCCTTAACCGTAGCGTGATGACTTTTTGAGCACGGCCACATCGATTTGTAATGGACGCCTGCGAGAGTGAGCATGCGATGGCATGCCGGATCTAATGCGAAACAAGAAGACTGCAGCTTCTTGACATCGTGCGGATGTCGGTAGCCCCAAGAGAGCGGCCTTCGAACGGAACCATTCACCCTTGTCGGCTTGGTCCGACGCGGTGAACAAGTAAAAGGGAGGAGTCCATGATGATTCGCATCAGAAAACAGATCGTCAACAAATGGAGCCTGGCAGTGGCTAAGGCATCGTTGGCAGCGGCCATGCTCGTGGTGCCGGCTGTGGCGGCTCACGCCGAAGGGGAAGACAGCCGAGATTTTGGCTCACATGTCGAGAAGGTGCTTCGGAACAGCTCGATGCATTGGTTTGGGGTTCAAGGGCCGTTGGACGCTTCGGCCCCAGCCACGACGGGAAACTACCGTACTCCCTCTCAGTCGGCAGCCGATCAAGTGCTGCTTGCGAACAGCCTGAAGGCGGAGTATGTGACACGAATTGCCGCAAATGCGGCCGACATGTTCGCCTTCTGGCCTAACGATGATGCGCCGACACATTTGATCTTCTGTATTGAGGGTGGGCGCCAAGACCTGGGGACGTTTCTGCCGGGCGGGTCGGTCAGGAAGTTCAATCCGAGCGTGCAGAGCGTCAAGCTTTCCGATGGTTCCGTCCAGACAATCCTGCGCGGGATGACGGCCTGCGACGGCATTCGCCGGACGCCATGGCAGACGATTCTGGCGACGGAGGAGACGTCCACCGGCGGCGCCTATGAGATCATCAACCCTCTGGAACAACGGAATCATACGATTACCGACCGGGCGCTGGGATCCATTGTCGATGAAAACGGGCTTCCCTCTCTCGCGATCGTCAAGCGCACGGCGTTGCCGACGATGGCCTGGGAAGGTATCGCGGTGTTGCCGACTGGCGTCGTGATCGCGGGCGACGAGCTTCGGCCTGGAACCGGGACGCCGGATGTCGATGGCGGAGCAATTTTTAAATTCGTTCCAGCGGTCCCTCGCACCGCCCAGGGACCGATTTCCAGTTTGTCCGAGTCGCCGCTGGCCTCCGGGAACGTCTATGCGTTGCGCATCAGCTGCACAACGGGAGTGCAATTCGGACAGGGGTGTGAAGTTGGTCGTGGAGCATGGATTGCCGTCGGTGCCGCGACTGCGCGGGCCGATGCGAACAGACTCGGAGCAACCGGCTACTACCGGCCTGAGGACCTCGAATGGGACGAAGAATTCACAGGCGAGGGAGTTCGCTTCTGCTGGACGAATACCGGAGAGAGCGACATCGCAAACTATGGAGAGGTGCTCTGCGGTATTGATCGTGCACCGCTGATTGCCGATCCGGCACAGCAGACCGTGACAGTGAACAGATTTGTGGAAGGCGATGAGGATCTCAATCAGCCGGACAATTTCGCGTTTCAACCGAAAACCGGTATTCACTATGTGATCGAGGACAACCCGAATGGTGATGTGTTTGCCTGCCTGCCGGACGGCGCCGATCGTGACCTCAAGACGGATGGCTGCATTAAGATCCTCTCGGTGAAGGACAGTTCCGCGGAGCCCAGCGGCTTCAAGTTCACCGCGGACGGCAAGACGGCCTACCTGTCCATCCAGCACACCAACGACGGGTTGATGCCGCTCTACGATGACTATCGGACCGACGACATCATCAAGATCACCGGGTTCAAGATTCATCCTCGGCTCAAGCGGTAATCCCTGTCGCCTACCCTCCCGTGTGGTCTAGCGGGGCGTGAGCGCCTGTCATTCAGGCGCCCACGCCCCGCTGCTTTCTGCGAGCCGTCCACTCTTATTGCGGCTGAGTGCCGACGGGTCCCCTGCAGGAACTGTTGAGGCACGCTCCGACCCGCCTAACCGCGTCTTAACAAAGCGGTGACACAGTATTGATGATTCCCAGATTGTTCCGTGATCCGCCCTTGCAAAAGTACGCCAGGCCGGATGATGGGATTCGGAAACAAAGTAAGGATTTCATCGGACTTCCTGTTCGCCGCCAAGGCTCGGTGAACGGCAATCCAGCGCGAAACATTCATTTCATTCATTCACAAGGGAGGCATGATATGTCACAAATCGACGATGATAGGAACGAGTGCAACGAGTCGGGCAACGAACGTTTTCACGACGTCGTGGAGGAGCGTTTGTCTCGGCGCAGCCTGCTGACCGGCGGACTCGCGGCGGCTGCGGCCCTCTCGCTCGGCGGGGTGGAGGCATTGTTGCGGGCGGTTCCCGCGATAGCCGGAGACGATCGCGACGACGATGACGACCAGGAGGGGAGAGGGAGGAAACCCTTGCTGGGGTTCGAAAGTGTTCCTGTCTCGACTGCTGACCAGGTCATCGTTCCCAAAGGCTACAAGGCGGAGGTGCTGATCGCCTGGGGCGATCCGGTTTCGAACGGCCCGGCATTCAGACAAGATGCGAGCAACACGGCTGACGAGCAGGCGCAGCAAAGCGGCATGCACCATGACGGCTTGGTTTATTTCCCGATCGCTGGTTCTCAACGTGGGCTGCTCGTGCAAAATCACGAGTACACCGACGACGGTCTGCTGTTTTCCGACGGCGTGGCGAATTGGAATGCAGAGAAGACGCGCAAGTCACTCAATGCTCATGGGGTCTCGATCGTCGAGGTGGCGCGGCGACCTGGTTTCTTCCTCGGCAAGAACAAAAGCCATGAATGGACCGTCGTTCGTCCCTCTCGGTTTGCCCGGCGCATCACCGGCCTCACGCCGATCGAAATGGGCGGTCCGGCCGCGGGTGATCCGCGGTTTGTGACGAGCGAAGATCCGACCGGGCGCCGGGTGCTGGGGACGTTGAACAACTGTGCCATGGGGTTCACGCCCTGGGGGACCTACTTGACCTGCGAAGAGAATTTCAACGGCTACTTCCGAAAGAACGGTCCGCAGACTCAACTTGAGCGGCGGTATGGCATCACGGCGGCGGGATTCGGATACCTCTGGCATACGACCGACCGGCGGTTCCGTGTGGATGAGGAGCCCAATGAGCCCAATCGCTTCGGCTGGGTGGTGGAGATCGATCCGTTCAAGCCCAACTCGACCCCGGTCAAACGGACCGCTCTGGGCCGATTCAAACACGAGGGTGCCAAGGTGCAGGTGGCCAAGAACGGACGAGTCGTCGTCTATTCCGGGGATGATGAACGCAACGAATACATCTACAAGTATGTCTCCAATTTGCCATGGCGGGTGGCGAGGGCGCGCGGTGTGAGCCCGTTAGATGATGGCATTCTCTACGTCGCGAAATTTTATCCAGACGGCACGGGCGAGTGGTTGCCGCTCACGCCGGATAATCCTCGGCTGGCCGGCTGGTCGTTAAACGACATTCTCATCAATACCCGAAGCGCGGCCGACGCCGCCGGGGCCACGATGATGGATCGGCCGGAGTGGATCGATACGTTCCCCAAGGCTTTGGCCGGTATGGTGGCGCTGACCAACAACAGCCGTCGGGGGACTAATCCTCCCTCGATCAACAATCCGGACGGCAGCACGGCTGCCGGTTCGGCTCGCCCGCCGGTGGATGCGGCCAATCCTCGGGCCAACAATGTGTTCGGGCATTTGCTGCGATGGCACTACCGCCACGACTGGACCGATCTGGTGTTCGGATGGGATATCTTCCAGCTTTGCGGCGATCCGGCCAATCCAGCCCACGGGGCGACGATCATCGGAGACAAGTACGGCTCCCCGGACGGCCTCTATGTAGATCCGAAAGGGCTCTTGTGGGTGCAAACCGACGTCTCGACCAGCACGATCAATAGCGGGGCCTACGCCGGGTTCGGCAACAACGTGATGGTGGCGATCGATCCGGAGACGAGAGAAACGCGCCGCTTCTTGGTCGGGCCGCCCCAGTGCGAAGTCACAGGCGTGATGGTGACGCCGGATGAGCGAACCATGTTCGTCGGCATCCAGCATCCGGGCGAACGGCCGGACGATCTGCCCGGCGATCCGGCAAATCCCAAGCAATATAGCTCTTGGCCGGATGGTCCGTCTGGTGGGCGGCCTCGGTCGGCCTGCATCGTGATTACGAAAGAGGATGGAGGGAGGATCGGAAGTTAGGTCCGGTCCTCTAAACTCTCGAATCTCGTCCTCGATATCCTGTCCTGAAACGGCGCGCCAGACAAGCTGGCGCGCCGTTTTTTCCTAGAGCACCTGCAACTTTCTTGCACGACGAGCCGTGGAGCGCTCCCATTGTGCCGAACTGGAGCACGGAGAACGCATCACTGTGTGTCAACCCCCTCTTTTGTGGGGGGGGGGGGTAGACACGAAACCTTAATAACTGATACTTGAGGGACCGATCGCGAGGAGAGGAACTCGTGGTCAGGCATGTGATGTCGGCAAGACCTAACAATCACACACAGGAGGAACTCATGCGAGTATCTCTTCTTGCGGGAACGAGTGTCTTGTTGCTCTCAGCTTCTCTATTGTTGGGGAGAGGAGAGGCGCAAGCAGTTATTGTCATCAATTATCCGGATTTTTCCAGCGTCTCCGGCCTGACACTGAATGGCGACGCCGCTCAAGTCGGCAATGTGCTGCGAGTGGCTCCTGCCCAGTTTGGTCAAGCTGGCAGCGCGTTTTCCACGACGCCGGTGACATTGTCCTCGAACGCGTCGTTCAGTACCTATTTTCAGTTTCGGTTCACCAATCCGGGCGGGCTGTGTGACGGTCAAGGTTGTGGCGCCGATGGTCTAACTTTTACAGTCCAAACTGTGGCCAACAACGTTGGAGGCGGTGGCGGCGGAATAGGCTATGCGGGCATCTCACCAAGCATTGCGGTCGAGTTTGACAATTGGAACAATGGTTCAATTGATGGCAATAGCAGCAATCATGCCGGTATTAATGTCGGCGGTGACGTAGATTCCGTTGTATTAGCTGAAATTACCGAGGCGGACTTAAATGCCGGTGACATCTGGAATGCCTGGGTCGATTACGATGGCACGACCCACGCGCTGGAGGCACGGTTGAGTCTCTCCAACATACGTCCGAGCGCGCCGTTGTTGTCTCACACGATCGATCTCGCAAGTACGCTGGGCTCTCCAAACGTCTTTGTAGGGTTTACCTCCGGCACGGGAGCAGCTTTTGCCAACCACGATGTCCTGTCATGGGTCCTGGACAATAGTTATCATCCCATTAACCCCGTCCCTGTGCCGGCGGCGGTGTATTTGTTCGGGGCAGGTCTTGTCGGGCTTGCCGGGCTGGCCCGGCGGCGGAGCTAATGAGCCGGTGTGACAAGCCAGTCTCTGGAGAGTTGAGAGGGGTAATAAAGCTGGAGACCGCTGGGCCGGGTAGCGTCTGCGACCGGCGGACGGTGGCGACCACAGCGAGATCGAATAAAATAACAGCGGTGCGGATCTGATGACCGGGCCGGGGGTGACCACCCCCGGCCCGGTGTGTTTTTGCCCAGCGCGTAATGAAGCCGAAGAGGGGCAGGGTATACCCCACAGAGAGGGAAAGTTGCCCCAACCGGAACATTGACCAGGTGTTCCGATCCTGTATCTGTTCATGGTCGCTATATGTGGTGAGCAGGATGTCGGTTATGACAAATATTCTTCAAGCGAGCCGTGGCCAAGATCCTCCCGTTGAAGAGTCATCCGCTTGTTTTTCCGCCGATTGTCTCGTTATACTCCTGGTCCATGAGCATTCGAAAAGCCGGCGGCGAATGGGAGCCGATGCTCCTTGGGGTC
>JAIWOH010000219.1 GCA_020216985.1 Nitrospira sp. | reverse complement strand
TGGCGGTGGCCGCCGCGCCCGCGGCAGCCGGAGCCGCGGCCGCGCCCGCAGAGGAGAAAACGGCGTTCGACGTCATTCTTGCCGCCGCGCCGGCGGACAAGAAGATTCAGATCATCAAAGTCGTGCGCGAGTTGACCAGTCTTGGGCTGAAAGAAGCCAAGGACTTGGTCGAGGGAGCTCCGAAGCCCGTCAAGACCGGCGTCTCCAAGGAGGAAGCCGACACCATGAAAAAGAAGCTCGAGGAGAGCGGGGCGAAAGTCGAGGTCAAATAACGCTCCGGCTCATCAGCGGGCCGTACGCCGTTAATTTCATCGAGCGTCTCGTGAAACACGGAGACGCTCGATGAGTCCGTTTTTATTGACCGACCAGCGTGGAGGAAGAAGAATGCCCGAAACGACTCTACAAGAGTTCGTCGAACGGAAGGATTTTTCACGCATTCGAACCAGCATCGACATCCCGGATTTGATCGAGATTCAGAAACGCTCGTACGAAGAGTTTTTGCAGTTTGAGGTGGAGCCGGACCGCCGCAAGGATCATGGGCTGCAGGCGGCCTTGGCGAGCGTGTTTCCGATTCCCGACTACAACAATACGGCCGTGCTGGAGTTTTCCAGTTATACGCTGGGTACGCCCAAGTACGACGAGCGGGAGTGTCTTGAGCAGGGGATGACCTTCGCCGTGCCCCTGAAGCTCCGTGTTCGCCTGGTCGTCTTCGACAAGGAGGACAAGGGGCCTCGCAAGAAAGTGCTCGATGTCCGTGAGCAAGAGGTCTACGTCGGCGAGTTGCCGCTGATGACCGAGCGGGGGACCTTCATCATCAACGGAACCGAGCGGGTCATCGTCAGTCAGCTCCATCGGTCGCCGGGAGCGTCGTTCACGCACGATAAGGGTCGTACCCACGCCAGCGGGAAGGTGTTGTACTCGGCGCGCATCATTCCGTATCGGGGGTCGTGGCTCGATTTCGAGTTTGACGCGCGGGATATTCTGTATGTTCGTATCGATCGGCGCCGGAAGATGCCAGCCACGATTTTGCTCAAGGCTTTCGGATTTTCCAGCGACGACCTGCTCAAAATGTACTACCCCGTGGAAGAAGTTCGGGTGGTCCAGGGCAAGCTGTTTCGTAAATTGGACCCGGAGATTCATCAGGGGCTCCGGTGCTCGATGGACGTGCCGGACAAGACGGGCAAGGAACCACTGGTGCGCGAAGGGGCTCGATTGACCAAGGGGTTGATCGCCAAGCTCAAGGCCGCCGGCGTCAAGGAAATTCCAATGGCTCCCGTGGAGCTGGTGGGGCGCGCGGTCCTGACCGAGCTGGTCGACTCGAAAAACACGAAATTGGCCGAGAAAAATCAGCGGCTGACCGCCGAGATCCTGGAAGCCATCGCCGAAAGCGACATCGAGGAATTCAAGGTCATTTATCTCGATACAACGTCCGCTACCCCCGTCATCCTTGATACACTGGAGATGGAGAAAATCGGGTCCAAGGAAGAGGCGATGGTCGAAATCTATCGTCGTCTTCGACCCGGCGAGACCCCCTCAGTCGAGACCGCGCGGGCGCTGTTCGACAATTTGTTCCTGAATCCTAAACGCTACGATCTCTCTCCGGTCGGGCGTCTCAAGCTCAACAAGAAACTCGGCTTGGACCTGCCGCTCGAGCAACGGACTCTGACGGCTCAAGACATCGTCGAGGTCATCCGGTATCTAGTCGGTCTGAAGATGGGCAAAGGAGAGGTCGATGACATCGACCATTTGGGCAATCGGCGCGTTCGATCGGTGGGAGAGTTGCTGGAAAATCAATTTCGGGTGGGGCTGGTCCGGATGGAACGGAGCATCAAGGAACGCATGAATCTCCTGGATATGGAGACCGTGCTTCCCCATGACTTGATCAATGCCAAACCGGTGGTGGCCGCGGTCAAGGAGTTTTTCAGCAGCAGCCAACTTTCGCAATTCATGGATCAAACCAATCCCTTGGCCGAAATCACCCATAAGCGGCGATTGTCGGCTCTTGGACCGGGAGGATTGACCAGAGAGCGGGCGGGCTTTGAAGTGCGGGACGTGCATCCGTCGCATTACAGCCGCATCTGCCCGATTGAAACGCCAGAAGGACCGAACATCGGACTGATCACGTCGTTGGCGACGTACGCCAGAATCAATCAATTCGGATTCATCGAAGCGCCGTACCGGAAGGTCGTGAAGGGGCGGGTCACCGATGAGATCGAGTTTCTTTCCGCCATTGAGGGAGACAAGTACGTCATCGCGCAAGCCAACTCCAAAGTTGACGCGACGGGCCGGTTGGTGTCGGAAACCGTATCGTGCCGGTACGGCGGCGACTTCATCACGGCGACGCCGGATAAAATCGAATACGTGGACGTGTCTCCCAAGCAAGTCGTCAGCGTGGCGACGGCACTCATTCCGTTTCTCGAGCACGACGATGCCAACCGCGCGTTGATGGGATCCAACATGCAGCGTCAAGCCGTTCCGCTGATCAAGTCGGAAGCTCCGCTGGTCGGCACGGGTATGGAAGCGGTGGTGGCGAGAGATTCCGGCTACGTGATTCAGGCCAAGCGGGCCGGCGTCGTCGAAAGCGTCGACGCCACGAGGATCGTCGTCCGAGCCGATTCCAAAGACGGGAAGAAAGGAAAGGATTCGGGGCTTGACGTCTATGATTTGATCAAATTTCAGCGGTCGAATCAAAATACCTGCATCAACCAAACCCCGGTAGTTCGCGTCGGGCAGCCGGTCAAGAAGGGGCAAGTGCTGGGAGACGGTCCGGCCATCGATCGCGGGGAGCTGGCGCTGGGCAAGAACGTGCTGGTGGCCTTCATGCCGTGGGGAGGGTACAACTTCGAAGACGCCATTCTCATCAGCGAGAAGTTGGTGCGAGAAGACACGTTTACCTCCATTCACATCGAGGAATTCGAGGTGGAAGCCCGCGATACCAAACTGGGTAAGGAGGACGTCACGCGCGATATTCCCAATGTGGGGGAAGAGGCGCTCCGAAATCTGGACGAAAGCGGGATCATCCGCATCGGGGCCGAAGTGAAGCCGGGTGACATTCTGGTCGGGAAGGTGACTCCGAAAGGGGAGACCCAGCTTACGCCGGAGGAAAAACTGCTGCGCGCCATTTTCGGCGAAAAGGCCGGCGACGTGAAGGATACGTCGCTGACCGTTCCGCCCGGCGTCGAGGGTATCGTGGTCGACGTGAAGATCTTCTCACGCAAGGGGCTTGACAAGGACGAGCGTTCCAAAAGCATCGAGACCGACGACCAGATGAAATTGCAGCGCGACCACCATGAGGAGTTGCGCATCATCGACGAAGAAAAGACGAAGAAGATTCGGAAGCTCTTGCTCGGCAAGGTGGTCGGTCGTGATTTGATGGACCCCGAAACGGGCGACGTCATCTTGAAGAAGAAGGGCAAGCTGACCGCGGAGATTCTCAAACGGCTGCCCGACGACACGGTGCGCCACATTATCCTCAGCGATCCCGACGAGCAGAAGCAGTTGGAGGACATTGAACGGCGGGCGAAGGAGCAAATAGAGATCCTTCAGACGCTCTATGATGAAAAAGTCGGGCGATTGAAACGCGGCGATGAACTGCCTCCCGGCGTGATCAAGCTGGTCAAGGTGTATATCGCCATGAAACGCAAAATTCAGGTCGGTGATAAGATGGCCGGACGTCACGGCAATAAGGGCGTGGTGTCGCGCGTGCTGCCCGAAGAAGATATGCCCTATTTGCCGGATGGGACGCCGGTCGAAATCGTGCTCAATCCTCTGGGCGTTCCATCTCGTATGAACGTGGGGCAGATTCTTGAAACCCATTTAGGATGGGCCGCCAAGGCTCTGGGAATCACGGTGGCCAGCCCGGTTTTTGATGGGGCATCGGAGAAGGAGATCAAGGAGCTGCTCAAGAAGGCCAAACTGCCGGCCAGCGGACAGACTCAGTTGATCGACGGCAAAACGGGAGAACCGTTCGGAAGCCCCGTGACGGTGGGGTACATGTACGTCCTCAAGCTGCACCATTTGGTGGACGACAAAATCCACGCCCGGTCCATCGGACCCTATTCGCTGGTGACCCAACAACCGCTGGGAGGCAAGGCGCAATTCGGCGGACAGCGGTTGGGAGAAATGGAAGTCTGGGCGCTCCAAGCCTATGGAGCGGCCTCGACGCTCCAGGAATTTCTCACGGTCAAATCCGATGACGTCCCGGGTCGCTCTCGCATGTATGAAGCCGTCGTCAAGGGCGAGCCGTTTTTGGAGCCGGGACTCCCTGAGTCGTTCAATGTCTTGGTCAAAGAGCTCCAAAGCTTGGGGCTTGATGTCGAATTGGTCAAGACGCCGGACTAACCCTGCTGTGCCGGCTGTGTCCGGCCTCGAAGGAGGTTGCTACCTTGGAAGGTGTATACACATTGTTTGAGAAGCAGCGGGATTCCGTGTCGTTTGATTCCATGCGCATCCGCATCGCTTCGCCTGAAAAGATTCGGTCTTGGTCGTATGGGGAAGTCAAGAAGCCGGAGACGATCAATTATCGATCCTTTAAGCCTGAAAAAGACGGGCTGTTCTGCGCCAAGATTTTCGGTCCCATCAAAGATTGGGAATGCAATTGCGGCAAGTATAAACGGATGAAGCATCGCGGCATCGTCTGCGATAAGTGCGGCGTCGAGGTGATCCAATCAAAAGTGCGTCGAGAGCGGATGGGGCACATCGAACTGGCCGCTCCGGTTGCACACATTTGGTTTTTGAAGGGAGTTCCCAGCCGCATCGGCACATTGCTGGACATGAGTTTGAAGCAGTTGGAAAAAATCCTCTACTTCGAGAGCTACGTGTGTCTGGACCCGGGGCCGACGGATCTCTCCGAAAAGGAATTGATTACGGAAGATAAGGTGCGTGCGTTGGCGTCCGAATTCGGCTCCAGCGCCTTCAAAGTGGGAATCGGCGCGGAGGCGATCCGCGAGCTGCTGCGCAAGATCGACATCAATGCCTTGTGGGATGAGTTGCAGGTCAAGGCAAAAGAATCGACGTCGGCAGCGACGAAGAAAAAATACGCCAAACGACTCAAAGTTCTCGAGGCGTTCCGGAAATCCGGTAATAAACCGGAATGGATGATCATGGACGTCATTCCGGTGCTGCCGCCCGAGTTACGCCCGCTCGTCCCTCTGGACGGCGGGCGGTTCGCGACGTCGGACTTGAACGATCTGTATCGTCGCGTCATCAACCGAAACAACCGGCTCAAGCGGCTGATGGAGCTCAAAGCGCCCGGCGTCATCATTCGCAATGAGATGCGAATGTTGCAAGAAGCGGTCGATGCGTTGTTCGACAACGGACGTCGGGGGCGAGCGATTCGGGGACCAAACAAGCGCCCGCTGAAGTCGTTGAGCGACATGCTGAAGGGGAAACAGGGGCGGTTCCGCCAGAATCTTCTTGGGAAGCGTGTCGATTACTCGGGGCGCACCGTGATCGTGGTAGGGCCTGAACTGCGTCTTCATCAGTGCGGGTTGCCAAAAAAGATGGCGCTCGAATTGTTCAAGCCGTTTATCTTCCACAAGCTGGAGGCCCGAGGAGCGGCGACGACGATCAAGAGCGCCAAACGGCTGGTCGAGAAGGAACGGCCGGAGGTGTGGGACGTGCTCGACGAGGTCATCCGGGAGCATCCGGTCCTCCTGAACCGAGCGCCGACGCTCCATCGGCTGGGCATTCAGGCCTTTGATCCAGTGTTGGTCGAAGGCAAGGCCATCCGACTGCACCCGTTGGTCTGCTCCGCCTTCAACGCCGACTTCGACGGAGACCAAATGGCGGTGCACGTGCCGTTGTCCGTCGAGGCGCAGGTCGAGGCCCGCGTGCTGATGATGTCCATCAATAACATTCTCTCCCCGGCCAACGGCAAGCCGATCGCCGTGCCGTCGCAGGACATGGTGCTCGGCTGCTACTGGCTGACCAAGGAGAGGGTGGGAGCCAAAGGCGAAGGGAAAGTGTTCGGGTCCGTCGAGGAAGTGCGGATCGCCTACGACGCCCGCGAAGTGGAAGAGCACGCCCGCATTAAGGTACGGATCGGGAACGGGTTGGTGCAAACCACGGTGGGGCGAGTCCTGTTGTCGGAAATTCTTCCGGCCGGTCTGCCGTTCGCGCTGGCGAACAAGCTTATGACCAAAAAGGAGATGACCAAGCTGATCGACTCCGTCTATCGCCAAACCGGTCATCGCGACACCGTCGAATTTCTCGATAAGATTAAGGACATCGGCTTTGCCTATGCGACGAAGGCGGGGGTCTCGATCTGCATCGACAACATGCATATTCCGACCAAGAAAGAGGACTTCGTCGAAAAGGCTCAGCGCGAAGTGAACGAGATCGAAAAGCAATACGCGGAAGGTCTGATCACCAACGGCGAGCGGTACAACAAGGTCATCGATATTTGGGCGCACGTGACCGAGCAGGTGGCCAATGAAATGATGCGGGAGTTGGGGGCGGGGGGAGATCCGGCAAAACCCGAATCCTTCAATCCCATTTTCATGATGGCGGATTCCGGCGCGCGAGGCAGTTCGCAGCAAATCAGGCAATTGGGCGGCATGCGCGGATTGATGGCCAAGCCATCCGGTGAGATCATCGAAACGCCGATCACCGCGAACTTTCGCGAGGGGCTGACCGTTTTGCAGTATTTCATTTCCACGCACGGCGCGAGAAAAGGGTTGGCCGACACCGCTTTAAAAACGGCGAATTCTGGCTATTTGACCAGACGGTTGGTCGATATCGCGCAGGACGTCATCATCAACGAGCTCGACTGTGGGACGCACGACGGCATCATCGTCAGCGCCTTGGTCGAGGGCGGCGAGATCATTCAGCCGTTGGAAGAGCGCATCCTCGGACGGTTGGCCGCGGAAGACATTCGAGATCCCGTGACGGGCGAGATCATCGTCTCGCGGAACGAAGAGATTCACGAGGAGTTGACCAAGTCGATCGTGGAAGCGGGAGTTGACAAGGTCAAAATTCGATCCGTGCTGACTTGTCAATCGATTCGCGGCGTGTGTCGCGCGTGTTACGGCCGGGATTTGGCTCGAGGCCGGTTGGTTGAAAAGGGAGAGCCGGTGGGGGTGATCGCCGCCCAATCGATCGGCGAGCCGGGAACCCAGCTCACCATGCGGACGTTCCACATCGGTGGAACCGCGAGCAAAGTCGTGGAGCAAACCGTGCTCGAGGCCAAGCACGCCGGACGGATTAAGTTCATGAGTTTCGACGCCAAGAAGAACGCCGACGTTCACAATCCCGGCATTGCCGTGCGGAATAAGGAAGGCGAATGGGTCGTCATGAATCGCAATACCAAAATCGCGATCGTCGACGACAGCGGGCGTGAGCGCGAGAAATATCCGGTCGTCTACGGCGCGAAAATCAAAATCAAAGACGGCGATCCCGTCACGGCCGGTCAAAAGCTTGTCGAATGGGACCCGTATTCGCTGACTATTTTGACGGAAGTGGGAGGCAAAGTGGCGTTCGGCGACATCATCGAGGGGGTAACGATGAAAGAGGAATTCGATGAAGTGACCGGGCTGTCGAGGAAGGTCATCATCGAACACAGCGGCGCCACTCTTCGTCCCCGCATCTCGATCAAGGATGAAATGGGGAAGACGGCCAAGGTCCCAAGCGGGTCCAGCACCGTCGCTCGCTATTTGCTGCCGGTGGGAGCGCATATTTTCGTCGAGAAAGGCGCCATGGTTCATCCCGGCGACGTGTTGGCCAAAATTCCGCGCGAAACGACGAAGACGAAAGACATTACGGGCGGTCTCCCGCGCGTGGTCGAATTGTTCGAGGCCAGGAAGCCGAAGGAGCAGGCCGTCATCACCGAAATTGATGGTGAAGTTTCATACGGAGGATTCGTCAAAGGGCAGCGAAAGGTCATCGTGGACAACAAAATGGGAGACGTGAAGGAGTACTTCATTCCAAAGGGCAAGCACGTCAACGTTCACGAGGGCGATTGGGTTCGGGCCGGTGAGCCGTTGATGGACGGATCGGCGAACCCGCATGACATTCTCGATGTCTTGGGGCCGAACGAACTGCAAAAGTATCTGGTGGACGAAGTGCAGGATGTGTATCGCTTACAGGGTGTTTCGATCAACGACAAACACATCGAAATTATCGTGCGGCAGATGCTGAGAAAAGTCCGCATTGAAGATCCCGGTGATACGCAGTTTCTGCCGGGTAGCCAGGTCAGCAAACACGTGTTCGAGGCCGAAAATCAACGCGTGCTCGCTTCCGGCGGGCAGCCGGCCATCGGCAAGCCGGTGCTTCTCGGAATTACAAAAGCCGCCTTGACGACGGATAGCTTCATTTCCGCGGCGTCGTTCCAGGAGACCACGCGGGTCTTGACGGAAGCCGCCATCAATGGGCGAGAAGATAAGTTGCTGGGACTCAAGGAAAACGTCATTGTCGGTCGATTGATTCCCGCCGGTTCGGGTTTTGATGAATATCGGGATACCTTTGTACTGAGTGAAAAATCGGAAACCGTCGTGGTGAGTGCGAGCCAGCCCTCGACAGCCGATTCGGCAGGAATTGCTGTTTCGTCGTCGCTCCATTCAGAGGAGAGTTCCAGCTAGCATATTTGCATTCGAAGGAAGATTTACGCACTTGACAGCATAAGACAACGTCAATATAATCCCGCGTCTTTGTTCCTGATGAAGACGATCATTTTTTCGGAGAGGGTTAAGCAGAATGCCGACGATCAATCAACTGGTGCGCAAGGGACGAACGCTTGTCAAGGCGAAAACAAAGAGCCCGGCCTTGAAATCGTGCCCACAAAAGCGGGGAGTGTGTCTTCGCGTCTATACGACGACGCCGAAAAAACCGAATTCCGCTTTGCGCAAAGTCGCGCGTGTTCGCCTGACCAATGGCATGGAGGTCACGACCTACATTCCAGGGGTCGGCCACAACCTGCAAGAACATTCGATCGTCCTGGTGCGAGGTGGGCGTGTTAAGGATTTGCCGGGAGTCCGATACCATTTGGTGCGTGGAACGCTGGATACGGTGGGGGTCGCGGATCGAAAGCAAAGTCGGTCGAAGTACGGGGCGAAGCGCCCCAAATAGTCGGTTGCGTCAGCGGCGGCCGTCGTGAAAACAAAGGTTTCGTTCTTTCTGTAGCGTGGGTGACGGATAGAGTGGACAAGGGATAAAGATGCCTCGAAGTAAATTCTTTGGCCAGCGTGAAGTATTGCCGGACGTGCGGTATCGAGACAAGCTCGTCGGGAAGTTCATCAATGCTCTCATGACTCGCGGGAAAAAGAGCGTGACCGAGCGAATTTGCTACGGTGCGTTTGATGTGATTCAGGAAAAAACGGGAAATGACCCCCTGAAGGTGTTCAAGGCGGCCGTGGACAACGTGAAGCCCATTGTGGAGGTCAAGTCTCGACGAGTGGGCGGAGCGTCGTATCAAGTCCCGGTTGAAATTCGGCCGTCGCGCAGGGTGTCGCTGGCGCTTCGTTGGCTCTCGCAATGTGCCAGAACCCGAAGCGGAAGGAGCATGCGGGAGAAGCTGGCCGCCGAGTTGCTTGATGCGGCAAACAATACGGGGGCCTCGGTCAAGAAGCGGGAGGATGTGCATCGAATGGCGGAGGCGAATAAGGCGTTCGCTCATTATCGCTGGTAACGTCGGTCTGTGCTGCAGTCGAGCCGTGCTGCGATTCACAGACGCGTCGTGGAATGATCGCAGCGGTGTCTTGCCAGGCTTGGCCTGCAGCACAGATGTTTTGTGAGGATTTCGGTGGCTCGTCAAACACCTTTAGAGCATACAAGAAACATCGGCATCATGGCGCATATCGACGCCGGTAAAACGACGACGACGGAGCGAATCCTGTTCTATACGGGGCTGACCCATAAGTTGGGCGAAGTCCATGAGGGTGCGGCGACGATGGACTGGATGGAGCAGGAGCGTGAGCGCGGCATTACGATCACTGCGGCCGCCACGACCTGCTATTGGAAAAATCGGCGTATCAACATTATCGATACGCCCGGTCACGTTGATTTCACCATTGAAGTCGAACGTTCGCTACGGGTGCTTGACGGAGCGGTGGCAGTGTTTGATTCGGTTCAGGGTGTCGAGCCTCAATCGGAAACCGTCTGGCGACAGGCGGATAAGTATCGAGTGCCGCGAATCGCTTTTATGAACAAGATGGACCGGATCGGGGCCGATTTTTATTTTTGCGTTCAGTCCATGATCGATCGTTTGGGGGCCACCCCTGTTCCGATCCAGATCCCAGTGGGGCGGGAGGCCGAGTTTCGGGGCTCTATCGACCTCGTTTCGATGAAGGCGTATCTCTATGATGATGAAACGCTCGGTGCCAAGTATGTCATTCAAGAAATCCCGTCAGATTTGTTGGAAAGAGCGCGGGAATATCGAGAAAAAATGATCGAATCGGTCGCCGAATTCGACGATCAGGTCATGGAAAAATACCTGAATGGCCAGACTCTCACGGAAGATGACATTCGATGTGCGATTCGAGCCGGTACGATTGCGATGAAGATCACACCGGTGCTGTGCGGATCGGCATTCAAGAATAAAGGGGTTCAGCAGCTTTTGGACGGTGTGGTGGAGTTTTTGCCGTCACCTCTGGATATTGCCGCTGTCGTGGGAATTGATCCGGCCACCGGCAAGCAGGTGGAGCGTAAAGCGTCTGATAGCGAGCCGTTCTCGGCGCTGGCTTTTAAGATCATGTCCGATCCCTTTGCCGGTCAATTGACGTATTTCCGGGTCTATTCGGGAACTCTCAAGACGGGAACACCGGTCCTCAACGTGACAAAGGGAACAAAAGAGCGTATCGGTCGGCTCCTGAAAATGCATGCCAACAAGCGTGAGGAAATTGAGGCTGTGTACGCTGGCGATATTGCTGCCGCGGTCGGTCTCAAGGGGGCCACGACCGGTGATACGTTGGCGGATGAAAAACATCCGGTTCTGTTGGAGGTCATGAAGTTTCCCGAGCCTGTCATTTCAATGGCCATTGAGCCGAAGACCAAGCAGGATCAGGAAAAGATGGGCTTTGCTCTGCAAAAACTTGCGCAAGAGGATCCGTCGTTCCGTGTTCGCACCGATGAGGAAACGGCGCAGACCATCATTTCCGGGATGGGCGAGTTGCATCTTGAAATCATCGTCGATCGATTGCTTCGGGAGTTCAAGGTGGAAGCGAATGTCGGTCAGCCGGAAGTGGCGTACAGAGAGACGATTAGACGCAAGGCCGAAGCCGAAGCCAAATACATCAAGCAGACGGGCGGCCGAGGTCAGTACGGCCACGTCGTGCTGACGGTCGAGCCGTCCGAGCCGGGGAAAGGGTTTGAGTTCGTCAACAAAATCGTCGGCGGCGTTATTCCAAAAGAATACATTCCCGCTGTCGAGAAAGGTGTTAAGGAGCGGATGGAAAGCGGCGTTATCGCCGGATATCCTTTACGGGATATTCGCGTGACGCTCACGGACGGCTCCTACCATGAAGTCGACTCGAATGAAATGGCGTTTAAAATTGCGGCGTCGATGGGGTTTGCCGACGCCTGCAAAAAGGCGGATCCTGTGTTGCTGGAGCCGATCATGAAGGTTGAGGTGTTGGTGCCTCAAGAATTTATGGGCGACGTGATCGGAAACTTGAACGGGCGTCGAGGTAAGGTCCAGGGGATGAAAGTGCGAGCCGGCGCTCAAGCGATCGAAGCGTCCGTCCCTCTTAAGGAAATGTTTGGGTACGCAACGGACTTGAGATCCAGAACGCAGGGGCGCGCCACCTACAGCATGGAATTCGATCGGTACGAGCAGGTTCCCAAGCAAATCGCGGAGACGATTATCGCCAAGTATCGTGGTGAATGATGCCCGGGCTGGTGAGCGGTCTTGTGTGCATGTCGATCATTTGTGAAAAAGCAACGGTGATCAAAGAATTTCCTGGATGAGGAGCGAGGTATGGCGAAGGCGAAATTTGAGCGGAAGAAGCCGCATGTGAACATTGGGACGATTGGGCATGTGGATCATGGGAAGACGACG
>JAIWOH010000068.1 GCA_020216985.1 Nitrospira sp. | reverse complement strand
ATCAATTCTGGGAGTGGGTGGCGGCCGTCAAGATGCTGGAGGTTGAACAACAAGCGTTGACTGTGGCAGAGGAGCGCTATCACCAGATGGAAGAACGAGCGAAAGCCGGCGCCATTGCTCCGATCGACGTCGTGGAGGCGGGGCAGGAAGTGCACCGTCGCCGCGAGATCGCCATTGCGGCCCGTCGACGTCTTGAGCAAGAACAGTTCAGGCTGTCCATGTTTTTATGGGACAATGGTGCTCCGTCCACTCCGCCCCTTGATCGTGCGCCGGAATTCCCGGCGGTGGGGCGGGTTCCGACTCCCGAAGACGCGCTGTCGCACAAGCTCGAGGCGGCGAAAGAACGGCCGGAAGTGAAAGAGCTCGAAGTGGAGGCGAAGATCAATCACATCGATCTGGCGCTGGCGAAGAACAACCTGTTGCCCAATCTGGACCTTGAGGCGGCGCCGGCGCGTGCACCTGAGAAATTCGTGTTGGGGTTGGGATATCGATTCGGAGTCGAGCTGCGGTTTCCGATTTTTCAGCGGCGCGGGCGAGGCGAGGTGCTGCAGGCTCAGGGACAGGCGGAGCGGCTGGTGATGGCCAAGGCGTTTCGAGAGAATCAAGTGGTGGTCGACGTCGACAACGCTTTCTCGGCCATCGAGCGCGCCAAGGAGCGTATCGAGGAGGCCTCTCAGGCTCTGCGTTTGGTCGAGATCGTCGAAGAAGGGGAGCGGTACCGCTTCAGTCTCGGCGCAAGCACGGTGTTGTTTGTCAATCTCCGGGAGCGCAATACCGTCGACGCGAAGAAACAAGTCATTCTGGCAAAGGCCGAATTCCATAAAGCCATGGCCCTGTACCAATGGGCGATCGGAGCCTGGGCCAAGATACCGGCGGAGTGATGTCGACGGATGACTCGCCGGCGGCGGCATGATAGGGTTTCCGCGAATGGATGACGGTAGAGGGAATCCGCTCATTATCGGGCCGGCCGGCGCATCGATAACGTCCGAACAGGGGTGACTATCGAGGGGAGCCGATACATGGGACAATCGTATGGCGTGCATGGCGCCGCGCAGCCGAGCCTCGTCCATGTCCTGAGCCTGTTCGCCCGCTTTCTTCAGCATGAACGAAGAATTCTGACCCTGGTGGTCTCCTATTCGCTGGTGATCGGCCTGTTTGCGCTCATCGTACCCCTGACGGTTCAGGAATTGGTGAATACCTTTTCCTTCGCGATCCAACCGGTGATGATCGCCACGCTGGCCGTCATCATGGTCGTCGTCTTAATCGCCGTCGGAGCCTTTCGGACGTTGCAATATTACGCCGTTGAAGTCTTGCAGCGCCGACTGTTCGTCAGGACGGCGTTTGCAATGGCTCGGAAGCTCTCGCACGTTCGCGTTCAAGAGTTTCACCCTCGGCTCTCGAACTATTTCGTGGAAACGGTGTTCATGCAGCGCGCCTTGGCGACGTTGCTGGTGGACCTGGTCCACGTGGTCATCGGCGGCATGATCGGCATGATGATTCTGGTGTTCTATCACCCGTACTTTCTGCTCTTTAACGGCGTCCTGCTGCTCGGCTCCTCCGTGGTTTTTTTCGGCCTCTCGCGGGGAGGGTTGCGGACGACCGTCGACATGTCTCACGCCAAGTACGACATGTTGCACTGGATTCAGCAGCTTTCCCAGAACCTGCTCCACGTCAAGGCGACGGACAGCGACGCCCTGGTGATTCAGAAAACCGACGAGATCGCGACGCGCTACATCGAGTGCCGCCGGTCTCGGTTCGCCGTGCTGCTGCGCCAATTTCTGGCTTCGGTGGGCGGCCAGGCGGTCGCGCACAGCGGCGCCTTGGCGTTGGCCGGGTGGCTCTTGACCATCGACCAACTGACCATCGGCCAATTGGTGGCGGTGGAGGTCGTTGTCGCCGGCCTGCTGGTCAATTTCGACGCGGTCGTCAAGAGCATGGGACAGGTGTATTTCTTTTTCACGGCCTTGGTCGAGCTGGATACGTTCTTCTCTCTCCCCAGTGATCGGCGCCTGCAGACCCCCACGATGTCGGTGACGCTGCCTGACCCCAAAATCCACGGTATTCGCGTGTCGTGCCAGGGTGTGAGTCTGAGTCTGGGGGAATCACCGGTGCTGAAAAACGTCGATCTGAACGTCGCTCCGGGCGAAAAGATCGCCATCTACGTCGGGACGACGACGGCGCGGATGTCTCTCGCGAAAATGCTGGCCGGATTGACCATGCCGACCGGCGGGAGCGTTTCCTATAACGACGTGGATCTCAGGCATCTCGATCCAAGCGTCATCAACCGGTGCCGCGGCTTCATGATCGATTCGCAGCTCTCGCTGATCGACGGAACGATCGCGGACAATATCGTCTGGCGACGCCCCTACGTTTCCTATGAAGATATTCGGTGGGCGCTGTGGTTGACCAAGCTTCAGGAGGAGGTGGCGACGTTTCCTCAAGGCATCGATTCCGGAATCGGCGTGCTCGGGGAAATCCCCGCCCCGACCCACGTCTTGCGCATCCTGCTCGCGCGTGCGATCGTCGGACGACCGCAGTTGCTGATCTTTGACGGATTGTTTCACGACATGCAGCCCTCGGTGCGGGATACCATCATCCAACGACTTTGCTCAAAAGACGAACCGTGGACCGTCATTTTCGTCTCAAGCGATCCCGACTTGACCCCCTACGTCGATCGCTGCATCTCGCTTGGCGAGACGCCGGGTCCTGGGCTGTTGATGTCTTGAAGAAAGACGGCGCGGCGCGGACGGTTCGGAGGCGGCGGAACGTTATTTCGCGACTTTCCACGCCTTGGGCAACAACGTGTCGAGCAATGTGTGCGATCGCTCCTCGTAATCGGGCGGGAAGAGATTAAACCGGCGCCAGAGTTCATACCACAAGGGAACGCGGTTCAAGATCACCCAACCCATCACCTTCGTTCCCTGCCGGATGTGTAATTGGTCTGGCCAGGGACGATCATCGGGATCGGGAACGACCCAAAACCGGTAGTTGCCCCTGCCGTCGTCGACTTGATCGACCACCTTGATCACGCCGTCGTAGGTGCCGGCCATCAATTCGGGCCAGGCCGGCAGGGGAATGGCCGGGATCCCATAAAAGAGGAGCTTGACCTTGCGGCCCACGTTCAACAGCGGCGCGTCCAACCCGTCCGCGGTCATCTCGATGGCCCTGTCGAAACTGGTGGGAGCAATGAGAACCAGGGTATCGCCCTGCCGGACGGTTTCTCCCGCGCCGACCTTGGCCATCTTGACGACGGTCCCGTCGGCCGGCGCCGTGATTTTGCCGGCGTAGCGACGTTGCTCGGCGTTCGAAAGCCGTAGGAGGACGTCGGCAAGCTGGTCCTCCACTCTGGCCGCTTCCAGCACCGACGCATCGCGAGCCGCCTCCGCGTCGAGCAGCCGCTGCAGCATTTCGGCGCTGACTTGGTCGCGGCCGAAGCCGAGCGATTTCATGGCCTGCTCCGCGGCCTGAAGGTTCGCCTGGGCCCCTTCCAGATCGGCTCGACCGGCGATATCGGTCTGGATGGCCAGTTCCACCTCCCGCTCGGATACCAACCCTCTCTTCGCCAGTTGCTTGTGCCGTTCCAAGTTCAAGTTCGCCGTCATGGCGGCGATCTTGGCGGCTTCGACCCTCTGTCGTGCCTCCCGCACCTTGCTTTCCGCTTCGGTCACCCGCGCTTCAGCCGAAGGAACGGCGGCGTTCAGCAGGTTCCGCATCTCTCCGATCCGTTTGTCGAGTTGAGCGACCCGCGCCAAGGCCGCCATTTTCGTCTTTTCCAACGCCTGTTTCCGCTGTTCCAGAAACGTCAAGAGGTCCGGCGACAGGAAGTTGGGGTCGGTGTCGTCCAGCTCGAGGATCAGGTCGCCCTGCTTGACCTGATCCCCTTCGAACACATGCCATTTTTTCAGGCGGCCGGTGATTTGAGCCTCGATTTCCTGGGGACGTTCGTAAGGTGTGTAGGCCGAGATTTGGCCGGTGACGGTCACTGTCTGTGTCCAAGGAACGAACATGACGGTAAGAATGAACAAGAGGACCAAAAAAAACGGCAGACGGGCGGAAAACCTCCATTTGATCGGAAGCTGCGCATTTTCCCAGGATTGCAGTTTGGTCGAAACGATCAGTTCGTCAATGGAGATCCCGTCGGGATCGGATTCGCCGGGAGCCAGGGAACGAAGAGAATTGCCGAGGTGCAAACGCGCCACGCTTGTCCTGTTCTCCGTGAAATACTCTGCTTCGTCCAGAGGTGCCTCATTACTATACACCATCTCCATGGAATCTGGAGAGCTCGACTCCCCAGATCCATGAGCCTCTTGCTGATAATGTTGCTTGCGCCATGACGGAGACTTCGCTATATAGGGGCGCCATCAAGATGCTCGCTCATTGTCGTGCTCCAGAAGGCGGAAGGAAAGGAATATCCCCATGAAGAACAGGATACTGAGAGGAATCGGATTCATCGGTCTCGCGTGTTTCGTCGGAGCAGGAGTCGGCTGTATGCTTGAACGGTCGGCGATGCAGCAGGCATCGGGCGGTCCATCGGCGCCGGCAACCGCCGATGCGGCTCCCGAAACGAGGCCTAAAGCGTTGTCGGATACCTTGGAAGGGTGTTTGGCTCGGATTCCGGCCGATTCCAGCGAGGGAGCCAGACTGGTCGCGGAGCAGAACTGTCGGGAGAGTGAAGAGCTCCGACAGAGTATCGTCGGGACGGCCGTTGCCAAAAGCGGCGACCGTGCCTCGGCGGGAACAGTCGGCGATTCACTGGAAGCCTGTCTGGCGCGCATTCCCTCCGACGCCACGGAGGGGCAACGGATGTTGGCGGAGCTCACTTGCGGGCGCGATCAATCATTGCGCCACTGACGGCCGAAACAAGACGAGGGGGTCTTGTCGGCCGGTTCCATTTTCTCCATCGGCATCGTATTTCGACGAGAGTCAATCTGCCGCTTCTGAATGGCGGGCTCGGTCGCCGATCCAAAGAGTCTCAATGTATCGGGCGGGAGAAATCCGTGTCCCTTCCGATCATGTGATCATGAGGCGAGGGCCGGGCGAGGGATGGAGACGGAGATGGATGTGTCGGAGAAGATGATAGCCGCCGCGTCGCGGCGGTGAAATTTTCAGAAACGGACCGGTCGGTAGAGGTAGACAAGGAGGCGCCGATGACCCAAATGACGGCCGTGCAAATCGCCGAGCCTGGAGGTCCGTTCCAACTCGTACGGCGGCCGGTGCCGGAACCCGGACCTAATACCGTCCGCGTCAAAGTGCAAGCCTGCGGGGTTTGCCATAGCGATCTGTTCGTCAAAGAAGGCTATTGGCCGGGACTGCACTATCCGCGTGTCACGGGCCATGAGGTGGCGGGCGTGATCGACGCGGTGGGCGCCGGAGTGGTGGCCTGGGAAAAGGGCCAACGTGTCGGCGTCGGGTGGCACGGGGGACATTGCGGCCACTGCACACCTTGCCGTCGAGGTGATTTCCTCGGCTGCAAGAATTTCATCGTGACCGGCTTTCATGAAGATGGAGGGTATGCCGAGTATTTGATCGCGCGCACCGAGGCGTTGGCTGCAATCCCGGACGCGCTGACTCCCACCGAAGCCGCGCCGATTCTGTGCGCCGGGATCACCACGTTCAACAGTTTGCGTCACAGCGGGGCCAAGGCGGGCGATCTGGTCGCCGTCCAAGGAGTGGGAGGTTTGGGGCATCTTGGCGTGCAGTTTGCCGACAAGATGGGCTTTCATACGGTGGCCATCGGGCGAGGGGCGGACAAGGCCGAACTCGCCGTGAAGCTGGGGGCCGAGCGCTACGTGGATGCCGAAACGACCGATCCGGCCAAGGAGCTGGCGAGTCTTGGGGGCGCCGCCGTGATTCTGGCGACGGCTCCAAGCGGCAAAGCGATGTCGGAGATGATCGACGGCTTGGCGGTCGGCGGCAAGTTGATCGTCCTTGGTGCATCGGCCGATCCCATGACCATGACCCCGATCCAACTGATCAGCGCTCGTCGGACGATTCAAGGATGGCCGTCGGGCAGCGCCCGTGATTCGGAGGACGCGCTTAATTTTTGCGCGTTGACCGGCATCCGCCCGATCGTCGAGTCGTTCCCGCTGGAACAGGCTCCTGCGGCCTATGATCGGATGCTGAGCGGAAAGGCCCGGTTTCGCGTGGTGCTGACCATGGAATGAAGGGGTCGGCGAGAGGAGCGGCCGAACGCCGATTCCGAGATGATGATCACGTCAACCTTGTTCAGAACCAGAGCAGGCCGGGTGAGTTGTCCGAGCCAAGGCGGCCAGGGAGCCCGTGAGGTTGCCGGTCAGAGGGACTTCTTGCTCATACAAGGTGAAGCGATAGGGGGCCGGCGCCGTGAGACCGTACTTGTCGATCAGCATTTGATGTTGCCGTTCCGTCAAAATGTGATACCGCACCGTGATGGATAGGGTCTGTTTCTCGCCCTCTCGGGGCAATCGATACTCGAACGTGTACGCACGGCCGGCCAAGGGCATGAGCCGATTGTCGTAGAGTTCGACGATGGCCGGCTGCCAAAGAATCCACCGTCCCATCGTGTCGGACTGATCTTTCAAGACCCTCCCGTCCTGATCGCGCACCGCGAACTCGACTGTAAAGTGGCGATCGGGATCGCCGGTCGGCAGTTTGTGTCCGGCCCCGGCGTTGATGAGGGTCAAGGTCACACGGACTTGGTCGCCCGGTTTGGGGTCAACCGGTTCTGCCGAGATCTTGACGTCGATCGCCCGTTTGAGCATCTCTGGGTCGTGCCCCCCGCGCCAAAGATGCCGCCGTCCTGTTCGCACGGGGCCTCCCACCGCGACCGGCCGCTCGATTTCCGGCATGTGGCAGGTCTGGCAGATATAGCCTCGCTCCTTGCTCCAATACCCGTCTTCGAACTCGGTATAGGTGCCGCAGGGACCGCCATTGTAGAACTGCGCCGGCCCTCCCACGACACTATGGCAACGTTGGCAGAGCTGCGTGGTGCGGAACATCGGATCGTACTTCGTCGGATGAGGGGCCTTGGCGTCTTCATAGGGGCCTAGGATGACCCCGTCACGCACATGGCAGGCCGCGCAGGTTACTCCTTCCCGTTGATAGTCGGAATCGTAGCGCGGATTGGGCTCCTGCACGGCTCGTTCCACTCGATCGCGCGGGATGGCCTTGATCAAGGTGGGTTGTTGATTTTCAAGCGGGGTGTGGCAGTTCAAACAGACCCAAATCCGTTTGTCCTTGGTCCAGTAGGCTTGAAAGAACGGATCATCGTAGGCCTGAGCATGGATGCTGGTCTTCCATTCGTTGTAAATGTCGGAATGGCATGTCCCACACGATTCGGCCTTCAAACTGATCAAGCCTGGAGGAACTTCCTGGTAGGGAATCGCATGGGCATAGTCGGATCGGAGTCCGAAAATCACGACCGGTTTCACTTCGGTGTAGTAGAGATAGGTAAGGCCGCCGAAGACGGCGAGCCCGATGAGACTTCTCCATATCCATTTGGTGGACCTGGTCATGTTGCGGATCGTCTTTGCTTGATTCACTCTGCGCGTGATGCGTACGGTGGCCCACGCTCCATCGCGGGTTCGCCACCATGATACTGGACGCTTTCCCGTCGGCTCAACCGCTGTGCGGTTCGGGAGTCAGTCGGCGAAGAGGGGGCGCGCCGAGATCGACCTGCCGCCTGCGCTGATCTCCGTTCATGGGAGGAGGGGGCTGTCGAGGCTCTGTAGGAGTGAAAACGACCTTATGATGGGTTCGATCGGTCACGGCTCCGTGATGAGAGAATCTCCGCTCTCTTCTTGCCCTTCCGTCCACCGGGCGACGGCGTTCGCCATTTCTTCGAGGCGCCGAGCGGCGCGACCGAAGACGGTATCGGGCGGATAGAGTCCGTCGAGCCCCCGTTCGCCGGCTGGGATGCCGGTGAGCAGCTCCACCGCTTCATCGATCGTGTTCACCGCGTAGACGGCGAAGCGGCCCGCTTCGGCGGCCTCCACGACGTCGCGGCGAAGCGCCAGGTGCTTGGTGTTGCGGGCCGGGATGATCACGCCCTGCTTGCCCGTTAATCCTCTGCGCAAACAGGACTCGAAGAATCCTTCGATCTTCTCGTTTACCCCGCCGATGGGCTGGATTTCTCCCAGTTGGTTGACCGAGCCGGTGACGGCCAACCATTGGCGAACCGGCAGGTCGGCCAGGCTGGAGAGGATCGCGACCAATTCGGCTACGGCAGCACTGTCTCCTTCCACCTCGGAATAGGTTTGCTCGAAGGTCAACGAGGCGGTCATTGCGAGCGGATGAGAACCGGCGAATTTCCCTGCCAGGTAGCCGGCCAAGGTCAGCACTCCTTTGCTGTGGATCGTCCCAGCCAGTTCGGCTTCTCGCTGAATGTCGATCACACCCTTGGTGCCGACGTAGGTTCGAGCCGTGATACGGGTCGGGCGTCCGAACGAGTAATCCCCGAGCTGATGAACGGACAGGCCGTTGACCTGCCCCACGACCTCGCCATCCACGTCCACCATCAAGGTGCCTTCCTTGATCTCGTCCTGGATCCATTGCTCGGTCAGGTTCGAGCGGTACCGTTTATGAGCGACGGCGGCCTCGACGTCCGCTTGTGTGACCGACGAACGTCCCGCTTTCTCGGCCCAATAGCCGGCTTCGCGGACGAGATCGCTTACCAAGCTCAACCGAAGCGACAGCCGATCCCTTCGTTCGGCGAGCCGCAGACCCTGCCGGATCACCTCGGCCACCGCATCGGCGCCGAAATGAGGCAGGCCTTCCTCTCGGCACAGTTTGGCGATGAAGCGGGCGTAGAGCCGATCTTCCCGATCGTCGCGCGCGACGTCGGTGTCGAAGTCCGCTTTGACCTTGAAGAGTTTGCCGAAACCTTCCTCATAGGTTTGGAGAAGCGAGTACAGAACGGGCGGGCCGACCAGGATGACTTTCACGTTGACGGGGATGGGCTCAGGTTTTAATCCCGCCGCCGAGAAGCCGTAAAATTCTCCGGGGTCTTCGATTTTCACTTCCCCCGTTTTAATCACCCGCTTCAATGCGTCCCATGAGAAGGGTTGGCGAAGAAGGTCCAGCGCATTGACGATCAAATAGCCGCCGTTGGCGAACAGGACGGCGCCGGCCCGAATCTCGGTGAAGTCCGTGTACATGACGCCCATCTGCGCCCGCCGCTCGATTTTTCCGATAAGGTTCGAGTAGGTCGGATGGGATTCGTCGACGACGGGCGCGCCGCCGTGGGGGTCATGCTCCACGATCACGTTGACGAGATAGCGCGTCAGATCGGGCCGGCGGAATTCAAACCCCGGGATTGGAAAGGGTGGCTTTTCGGGGGCGAGGAAGTCCTTGTAATGGTGAATGATGTCGTGCCGCACCCGTTCCAGATAGGCGGCCACCGCCGGCCGATCCTGGTAGGCCCGACGCAGCGCGTCGTAGCGGCCTTCCAAGACGTTCATCACCACTTGACGGTCGAGGTGGCGGAGCTGGTGTTCGGCTTCTCTGTCCAGACCATGGACGCGCACGTGAAAATCGCGAATTTCTCCTTCCAGGATTTTGCGACGCTCGTCGAGGTCGCGCCGTTCCTCCTCGGTCAACGACTCAAGGTCGGCCTCCGTCATGGGGCGGCCGGCCTTGAGAGGGACGATCCCAAATCCGACCGGCGTTTCCTCAAAGCCGAATCCACGGCTCCGGCTGAGCTCGGTCAATTCCTGAAAGAGCGCTTTCTTTTTGGAGTCGACGTCTTCCTGCAACTTGGCTTTGGCGTCGAGATATTTCTTGCTCTCGAAGACCGAGGGAATCTCGCGCCGCAACCCTTCGATGAAGTCTCCCATGGCCCGCTTAAACGACGTCCCTTGACCGGCCGGAAGCGCGAGACAGACGGGACGGGACGGGTCCTGGAAGTTGTTGACGTAGCACCAATCGGATGGAGCGGGGGACGCTTGAGCCACCCGTTTCGCCATCTGCCGGACGAGCGTGCCCTTTCCCGTTCCGACGGGGCCGGAGACGTACAGATTGAACC
>JAIWOH010000067.1 GCA_020216985.1 Nitrospira sp. | reverse complement strand
CTGCGCTTTTCATGCTCAAGCCGAATTCCAGGGCCTCGACCGCTCGGTCTTGGCCGATGATGTCGGCGAGCGGCTCCAGCTCGCCCGTGTGCTCAAAGTCCAATCGAGTCGGATCGACGAGGGAGGCCAGCATCGAGACAGGAAGCTTGTATTTGTCCATTGTCATGGAGACGTCACGAAAGGGCTTTTGATGCAACGGGGTCTGGAGTCGTGACCACCGTGGCCTGTGGCCCCTTGTCACCTTCTTCCAGGTTGAATAGGACCTCCATGCCATCCTCCACTTCGTCAAAGGCGAGGTCTCGCAGCGCATTGGCGTGAAAATAGACCTCTCCGCCTCCGTCCTTCAGGATGAAGCCGTACCGTTCTTTCGGAAAGAGTTTGCAGATCACGCCGTGATAGGGAGGAAGCGGCGGCAGCCGCACCTCTTTGTGGGCCCGTTTCTCTCGGTACTTTCTTAATTCCGTCTCGACGGCGGTGAAGGCGCTTCGGATCGCTTCTTCGAACGTCTTTTCCTCTTTGCGAGCGGTGATGGTATGGCGACCGGGCAGAGACACCACCACGAGCGCCTCGGCGACGTTGGCCAGTTTCTTGTGGTGTCGATTCTTGGTCAACGTCACCCGGCCGTGAATCAGATCGTCGTGCCCCTGTTGCAAATCCTGCATGCGGGCTTCGATCTCGGTTTTCCAGCGAGGAGTCATTGCCACATTGCGACTTTCGATTTCCAATTGCATGGTCCCTCCCTCATCAATGTGAGACGTCCGTTTCTCCACCTAAACAACGAGCAAACGATGTGCCGATGACACGATGTTTTCTTCATCTTGAGTTGAGGAAATAACGGGCAGTGTTTCGGGTCCTTGACAGGTTCGGTTCCTGAGGGGGCGGGGAAACGGTCAATCTGACGCTTTTCACCACAGTGACTATTCGATGGATGTAGCCGAATGCGACAAATGTTGGAAGGGAGTCGCAGAACAGGACAAAGAAGGATTGGAAAAAGATTGAAAGTTGCAAGATGAAAAAAGAGGCTGTGGAGGACAGGCGAACGTGCCATACTCGGTGCCGGCATGTCTGGTAGGTTGGAACAGGAGACAGAGTAGAGTATGGAGCTGACGGCCGGTGATCGGCGTCCAAGTTCCTGGATTTCCGGCGGAACGACGCTTGCGAAAAGGCGAAAGAGGGTGAAATATGTCGGCGCTCAGCAAGGTCCGGTTGCAACGGTACCTTCAAAGTCGGTTCGGCTCCGATGCCGAGTTGGTGGCCTATGAAGTGATCGGCAAGGCCAGTGGCAAGGGTGTCCAGAAGCGGTACGGCTATGGCACGCCGGTCAAATTGACATTTCGGATCGGCCGCCACGTGCAGTCCGCCGTGCTTGAAACGATGAAGCCCGGTCCCTTCGGCCACGAACACATGGCCGACCGCGCTCAAGCGATGTTGTGGGATTACGATTCGTATGGCCGACTCCCTCGGCATGTGAAAGCGCTCGACGTCGGAGCATTTGATCGGAAGCAGCACCTCTTCTCCGTCGCGGAGGCTCGTGAGTTCTTCGTCTTGAACGAATGGGTGGACGGAACGAGTTACCATTTGGATCTTGAACGACTGGCGAAAGACGGAACCCTGCGGCCGTTGGATCGGCGAAGGACCGTCGCGCTGGCCCAATATCTCGCCGAGATCCACAAGACCAAACGGCGCGACGAGAACCTCTATAAACGTCGTCTCCGGGAATTGATCGGCCATGGCGAATGTATCATGGGGCTCACGGACAGTTACCCCAAGCGGTGCGGGTTCATCACGGGCGATCTGCTGCGCATGATCGAAGATGCTTGCAACCGGTGGCGCTGGCGGTTGCGTGACAAGGCCGACCGGCTGTCCCAGGTCCACGGTGATTTTCATCCGTATAACGTCCTGTTCCGGAGTGGAACGGATTTTTCCGTGTTGGACCGATCGCGAGGTGAGTGGGGAGAACCGGCCGACGATGTGACGGCTATGACGATCAACTACCTCCTGAGTTCGCTGATCCGATGGGGCAAGCTCAAAGGACCGTTCGAGGTGCTGTTTCGGCTGTTCTGGGATGCCTATATTGAGGCCAGCAGCGATCGTGAGGTGACTGAAACGGCTGCGCCGTTCTATGCCTTTCGCGGCCTGGTGGTGGCGAGCCCCGTGTGGTATCCGGATCTGTCGATGGAGCTGAGACGGAGCCTCTTTCAGTTTATACAACGGGCGCTCGACTCGCCGCGTTTTGAACCCAATCGAGTGAACGAGTACTGTGGTCTGTAGCATGACGTCGGTCGCTATGCGACAGGCATCAGCTAGGATGGGGAAAAGTTCATGAGATATGCCGTATTGGGTAATCTTTCAGCGAGGGGCTTCGAGTTTACGATTCTTCAGGGTTGACCGATGGCGATGAGCGAATCTTCCAGAGCTTGCGCCATTTGGCTCACCGGTCTGCCGGCGTCGGGCAAGAGCACGATTGCGGCTGCGCTGAAACCAAAACTCGAAGGGGCAGGCCACGTTGTCGAGGTGCTGGAGTCCGACGCCGTCAGGCGGATCTTGACCCCGGCGCCCACCTACTCCGGCGAAGAGCGAGATCTGTTTTATCGCGCCTTGGCTTTCCTGGGCGGCAGATTGGTTGCGCACGGCGTGACGGTGGTCTTCGATGCTACGGCCAACCGGCGAGCCTATCGCGACTTTGCCAGGAGCCTGATTCCTCGATTCATCGAAGTGGCGGTCGTCTGTCCTTTGGACCTGTGTATGAAGCGGGACTATAAGGGGACCTATCAGCGGGGCCAACGGGGTGAAACATCGACCGTTCCAGGATTACAAGATCCCTACGAAGCGCCGGTCCATCCCGATGTGACGATCGACACCGCCACACTGACGGCCGAAGAGGCAGCGGGCAGGATTTTTGAGCTTGTCCGGAAACGGTCGGTGTCAATATAACGGCGTGTCATGCTTCTTCAATGAGACGACCTGTCCTCTATAAGGTGCCGGAGAAACCAACTCCCTGCCTGCTCCGCCACTTGCTCTAACGTACCCGGCTCCTCGAACAGGTGGGTCGCGCCGGGAATGATGGCCAATTTCTTCTCACAAATCAGCGCATCATAGGCCGCCCGGTTCATTTCAATGACCGGGAAATCGTACCCGCCAACGATCAGGAGCGTGGGGGCCGTCACGCGAGGGAGATAGGGTTCGGCCAGATCCGGCCGTCCGCCCCGAGAGACGACGGCGTGGATGTTCGACGGCTCGCGAGCTGCCGCTTGGAGCGCTGCGCCGGCGCCGGTGCTGGCGCCGAAGTAGCCAAGACGGAGGTGGCTCGTTCGTTGGTCAGATTCGAGCCATGTCTTGGCCAACAGGAGCCGATCAGCCAAGAGGTCGATGTCGAAGACTTTGCGCCGGTCGCTTGCTTCCTCTTCCGTGAGCAGATCAAGGAGTAAGGTGGCGAGCCCCTCTTGTTGAAGATGCCTGGCCACGAAGTTATTGCGCGGACTGAATCGGCCGCTGCCGCTGCCGTGCGCGAAGATGACCCCTCCCTCCGAGCCGGCCGGCAGGCCGAGCAATCCCTCCAAGACGACCGACCCTTGCGCGATTGAGACGTGATGCTCAAATGTGGCTGTCATGGTGTGATTCCTCAAGGCTGTTCTTGTTGATGGGCAAGATCCCGATCCACCGTCCGGGCCAAAGCTTGTAACGCGGGGGCGATCCGAACGGGATGGGGCGGGGCCGTTTCAAGGGCCCGCAAGGCGAGCGGAAGGCGCGCGAGTTGTTCCATGGTGGAACGGCGCACCTCGTGCAAGCTGGGTGAAGGGGCGAGGCGCGTCCCGTCTCTCATCACGTCTTGCAGAAGGGGAAGCCCCGTTTGAACGTCCTCCAGTGTGGTGACGACGTCATAGTCGAGCAGACCGTCATCCGTATACGAACGATAGACCTGTTTTCGACCGGGCCATGTCGCCTTGCCCTCCGATCGCTTGCGACAGGGACGCCCGGCATACTCTTGCAGCTTGTACGCGCAATCCAACGACGGCGCGTCGGCGGATGTGGTCATGGCCGTGCCGACGGCGAAACTATCGATCGGGGCGCCGCTTTCAATCAACGACTGCACTCGATATTCATCGAGATTGCCGCTTGCGAGGATCCGAGCATGAGGTAGTCCTCCCTCGTCCAGAATCCGGCGAACCGCCCGCGCATGGGAAGCCAGGTCTCCACTGTCCAAGCGAACGCCTTTGACCGTGATCCCCTTGGCTTTGAGCGAAGGGGCCATCGAGACGACGAGTCGCGCGGCCGCCTCCGTGTCATAGGTATCGATGAGGAAGACGACGTTGTCCGGCTGCGCTTGGGCGAAGTGCTCGAAAGCCTGCCGTTCGTCGCGATGGGCTTGGACGAACGAGTGGGCCATCGTGCCATAGATGGGAATATCATAGGCCATGCCGGCCAACACGGTGGCGCTGCCCGAGAACCCGACCAAATAACTGGCCCGCGCCGCAAGCAGCCCGGCCTCCGCTCCATGCGCTCGTCTCAGCCCGAAATCGATCAAGGGTTTCCCCTTGGCCGCCAGCACCGAGCGGGCCGCCTTGGAGGCGATCATGGTCTGAACGTGCAGCAGATTCATCACCCGGCTTTCAACAAGCTGTGCGATTGGCAATGGAGCTACGATGCGAAGGATGGGCTCGTGCGGGAAAAACGGCGTCCCCTCGGGCATAGCCGCCACGTCCCCCGTGAACCGCAGGGTTTCCAAAAAGTACAGCAGGTGTGGCTTGAACAACCTGGTCTCCTCAAGCCATGCCAATTCCTCTTGCGTGATGCGCAGACCGGCGAGAAAGTCCAGCGCCTGTTCAAGGCCGGCGGCGATCAGGAAATTGCGGTGGGGCGACAGTTTGCGGACGAACAATTCGAACACGGCCGGTTCGGTCATGCCCCGTTCCAGGTATGCCTGGGCCATGGTGAGTTCATAGAGGTCGGTGAGCAGGGCGCTTCGGGAGGGGTTCATCGGGTCAAATCCTCCAATCGGATCGGGACGGCGCCCAGGCGAATCATCTCTTGCTCGGCTCGTTTGCCGTCATCGGGCCGAACGTCGACCGCCTTGATCGCGTCCGTCAGCAAACGGACGGCATAGCCGAGGGAGAGGGCATCCTTGACGGTGTTCAGCACGCAATAGTCGGTCGCCAGTCCGCCGATGAAGAGTCGTCGGGTGTCAAGAGCTTGAAGGTGGCGGTGGAGGGCCGTTCCTTGAAAGCCTGAATAGGCGTCCTGGTCCGGATCGATGCCTTTGTAAATGATTACGGCTGAGGCTGGAACCGGGAAGTGGTCGGGGGGCAGCGCGCCATGCGACCCAGCCAGACAATGAAGCGGCCAGGGGCCTCCTCGCTCTTGGAAAGAGCAATGGTTCGGAGGGTGCCAGTCCCGTGTGAGGAAAATCGGCAGCCCCCTTTCATGAAATCGGCGAACATACTCCGATAGCATCGGGACGATTGCTTCACTGTCAGCAACGCCGAGCGGACCGCCGGGGAGAAAATCGTTCTGGATGTCAACCAGGATCAGCGCGTCGTGGGAGTCCAGTGTTTCAACCAGGGGTTCCATGGTCGGCGGTGTCGCCATCGAGGCCGAACCGAATGTCACGGGCTGGATTGTGAGAGCAGGCGAATGTAAGCCAACACATCCTGCATTTCTCCATCGGCCAGCCGCCCTCGCCAGGCGTGCATCGGACTGAAGACGATGCCATGCTCGATCACCCGCAACAGATCCTCATCCGATTTGAGGATCGACCGAAGATGACGAAAATCGGCGGGCGGAAGGGGCAAGGTCTCCGCCGACGGCCCGTTCCCCTCGCCCTTGTCTCCGTGGCAAGAGCGACAGTGACGCGTATAAATCGCTTTCCCTCGTTCCGAATCGGGAGGATACTCCTGCGCGGAAAGACCGGCCGGTATCGCCGCGTCGATCAGAACCAAGAGCGACACAAGACCGATGAGCGCGGCGGCATCTCTGTTCCTGCGCACGAACGCCACCTAACTTTTCTTGCTCGTGTGCGCGATGAACGGACTGAAGCGTTGCTCAAGCCTTTTGCTCCCGCAGGCCGGGCAGGCCACGTCTCCCTGTTCATGCGCCTTGAGCGTCACGACCAGGAGCGATTCCTTTCCGCAATCGAGACACTTGTACTCGTACATGGGCATGGCCGGTTCCCTCTCAACTGAAGATCATCAATGGATAGGCTCCTTGGTGCAACAACGCGTGAGAGACACTGCCCAGCACGAGCCGCGAGACGCCTTTTCGTCCTCGGGATCCCATGAGGATAAGGTCGGGCTGCCAGGCCCCGGCTTCCTTCAGAATCCCTTCGACCGGCGTGCCCAATGAAGCGACGACCCGGGTCTCATGGCCGAGAGCCGGCAATTTAGCCGCCATATCATTGAGGAAGGCCTCCGCCTCGCGGAGCGCCTGGGCTTCCATTTGTTCGGCGGCGGTGTCATTGACCGGCCATGGCGGCTTGGTATGGGGTAGGACGGTGAAGAGAGTGAGCATGGGCGGATTTCGGAACGGCCGTTGTTGGAGAAATCGGAGCGCATGTTCCGCGTCATCGGCGCCCCGCAGCGGAAGCAGGACTTTGTCCAACGCTTTCAAGGGACCGCGAAGAATCAGCTTGGCGCTCGGAGCGAACGTCAGCACGCGATGGGCCACGCTGCCCAACAGTCGTTCTTTGATCGGCCCGAAGCCTCGCGTCCCCAGCAACACGAGATCCACCTTGTACTGCTCGGCCAGCGCGATGATTTGATCCGCCGGCGATCCGACGACGAGATGCTTGGTCACCGGCCCGACCTCCATCGGAAGCAGCGACACGATCCGCTCCAACAGCCTTGTGCCCTCTTCCCGCATGGCGCGCTCGGTCGTCTCGTAGAATTCTCGCGTCACTTCGGGGATCATGGAGGGATAGGCCGGCGTCGGGACGTCCAAGACGTGCACAATATGCAGCTCTTCCGCGCGACTCAAATATTTCAGCGCGCGCACCGCTTCATATGAGTGATCGGAGCCGTCGACTGCGAGCAAAAGTTTCATGGAGGTCACCTTTCTTTTGCAGAAACACCGAAATGATGGGTTTTATTGCCTCGTCGGTTGAACCGACGTCCGCAACGGCAACGTGCTCCCATCCCGTAAATCCGACCCAGCAAATCCGATGCCGTTTCCACACGGCTGCGTCGGGCGTCAGTGGCAAAAAACAAAGGGTGAAGAGACAAGAGAAGTTCCACCTTGAGCCTTTCGTCACCGTAAAAGTCGTTTCATCAGTGAGGCCTTCTGCTACATCGATAAGATTGTATCTGTAGCAAGGATCCCCCTTCTGCGACGATCCAGAGCGACGGCCCATTTGCCCTTGTCACCCTCGCTCAAGTGAAAAGGAGATAGAGTTCCGGCTGAGATTCCCCTGAATCGTACGGCCACTATCGCCCATGTGATACAGGTTCTTCAAGTGGCACCGCCCTTGCTGGTTTCCGGTAGGGAGGAGAATCCATGGTTCAACAAGCCGGTCTCTTCAAAAAGATTCTCGTGCCGGTCGATTTCTCGCCCTGTTCGGACGAGGCCTTTCGAGTCGCCTGTGAAATGGCGCGTGTATGCGGAGCCGAACTGACGGTCTTGCATGTCATCGATACGGGAGCCTTAGCGGCGTTCAACCGGCTGGGACTCGTAGCCGTCCCGTCTGATGCGACGGCTCAACGACGGAGGTTGCGTCACCATGCCCGTCTGAAGGCACGCCGGTTGTTGGAATCGAAAGATGCTAAGGGGATCACGCTCGCCCGTACCATCGTCGAAGGATCTCCCTTCGTCGAGATCGCCAAGGCCGCTCGCACGGGGCGCGTGGATCTGATCGTGATGGGCAGTTACGGCGGGCGAGCGGGCAGCGTGGACAAGATCTTTTTCGGCAGCACGGCGGAAAAGGTCGTCCGCACCGCCGGCTGCCCCGTGTTGACCGTTCCTCTGCCGGCCACCGGCGGCCAGCCGGTTTCCACTTAAACGAAGGGAGAGATCATGAACAAGCCATGGGCCCGTTGGTGGACGGGGAGCGTGATCGCCGGTCTGGCCGGTCTGACGGTCTGGTCTCCCGGTCTGTTAGGGGGCACGCAGGTGCCGGGAAAACTTGCGCTGTCCGAGCCGGAACAGGTGGTGGAAGTGACCATTAAGGACTACAAGTTCAGGACCAAGCAGGGGGCGTTACGCCTGGGACTCCCGACGGTGATCAAGGTGCGGAATGAGGATGCAGAACGCCACGATTTCGGCTCGACGATGTTCGAGGGGCTTTCCACGCAGATCGAACAGAACGGAGTGATCGTGTACGGACGAGGGGTGGGTGGGGTTTTTCTTGATCCAAATCGCGGCGCGATTGTGCGGTTTGACCTGTCCCGTCCGGGCAAACACGAGTTTCGTTGCTCGCTTCACCCGACCATGACGGGGGAATTGTTGATCTTGAGCACGGAGGCCGTCTAATTGAGGAGGCAGGATATAAAGGAGAGGCGGCTCCTCCGATCGTTCTCGCGCAGAGTCAGGCCATGAACGTCGAACACATTCTTCTGGCGACGGACTTTTCGGCCCATGCGGAACGCGCGGAGGCGTATGCCTGTTCGCTGGCCGAAACGTGGGGAGCCAAGCTAACGATCATGACCGTCTTGGAATTCGATCCGGGGTTGAACCCGGACTCCCCTGTGAACCAATTGTACTTGAACGAGTCGATGAAACAGGCTACACAAGATTTAGACGCCGCCAAGGGACGCGTCGGAGAGCAGGGAATCGTCGTTCGGTCACGTCTTGCCAGAGGCGTCCCCAGCAAGGAAATCGTGGCCGTGGCGGAGGCGGAGCAGGCGGATCTCATCGTGGTCGGTACGGAGGGAAAGAGCGGGCTTGAACATGTCTTGCTGGGCAGCACGGCCGAGCGTGTGATTCGAACCTCGCCCTGCCCGGTGTTGGCCGTTCGGGCCGAGCGGTCGGAAACCGAACGGGTCGGTGGGCGGCAAGCGCGGCCTGCACTCAAGAAATTGCTGATCCCGGTGGATTTTTCCGATTGCTCACTTGACGCGCTGGAATATGGGATTGAGGCGGCCAGGCGGGCGCGCGCGTCCGTTACGGTACTCCATGTTTTGGAGCCGGTTTCGTACGGATTGGACTTTACGCTCGTCCACTCGGACGCGAGACGGCGCAGGGAGGTGGTCGAGAAACGACTTACCGAGATCGCCGACGCGGTGAATGCCGGGGGAGTGCCCTGTGACTATCTGCTGAGGGGAGGGCTTCCCAACGATTCGATTCTTGAGGCGGCGAGGACCCTGCCGATCGACCTGATCGTCATGGGGACGCATGGTCGGCGGGGCCTGTCGCATGTTTTGTACGGCAGTGTGGCCGAATCCGTGCTGCGGAAGTCCCCTCGCCCTGTTCTGATGGTGCGCAGCCCAAAATTTCGACCGAGCCAACGTCGTGTACTGTCGGCCTTGCCTGCCGATCAGTGACCGTCAACCGAAACCCAGGAGTGTGTCATGCGCGAGAAGAAGACGACGAAGAAAACCGGTTCTTCGAAAGGGCGGTCATCGGCCGCCGTTGCCGCCGCCGTTTCGAGCAAACCGATTGAATTGCCGGACGGGATGTGGGAGCGAATCGCGAAAAAGGCTTACGAGCTATGGGAGCAGCGGGGGCGCCAGGATGGCAATGACCTCCGCGATTGGTTCGACGCGGAAGCCATCGTGATGGAAGAGATCCATGAAGCTCGGGAGTGAACGGGCGGCGGGGTTCTTTGTTCCGCTTCCTCCGTCCTTGGCCTCGGTGCTGGCGCGGCTTGACTCGCTGTCGCTCAAGCCGCGTTTTTCCTTTCAGCGTGAAGTGGCGTTGGCGCGGGCACTCAAGCCGTACATCGGAGAAGGCATGGGCGGCGTCGTCATGCCTCTGGTGCAGGAGACCGAGCTGGCCGGTCTGTTCGTGATCTGCGATTTTTACCCCGAAGACGGACAGTTGAGCCTCATCGAACAGTTGCGAGACGTCGTTACCG
>JAIWOH010000066.1 GCA_020216985.1 Nitrospira sp. | reverse complement strand
AACATGTTCCCGACGAGGAACGGGCGTGGCTCGACCCATTGAAACATTCCCGCATGGATGTGTTCGAGCTGGTCTCGTCGGACCCGGCACAGGTGACGGTGCGGTCTCTCGGCGATGGAGCGACGATTCATCTGCCCGGCGGGGATTTCATCAAGGATGCGCCGCCTGGGTCCGGAATTCTCACCCGCGTCATCGGCCGGCCGGGCGAGGGAGCGTCCGCCGCCGTATGGGGCGGATGCGGGTTGCTTCTCTCTCCGGAGGATGCCGCGGTGTTGATCGAGACGGTCGCTGAATGGCGCCGCGAGCTGGAGATCGAGACCGGATCCTTTACGCTTGGAGAATGGAAGGAGTTCACCAAACGATACGGCTATATGCTGCTCTGGGCGTTTGCGCAGTTGCGCCTTGACGCACTGGTGGACGCTGTCGTCCACATCCGCTACCGTGGCCCGGACGGTCGGCCGTACCTCTATGCCGTGGCTCTCTACGATCACCATGAGCCTCGGATGTTTGCCGATCAGTTGTCGGCCATGAAAGAGTTGGAGCCCGAACAACCCGCCCATCCATCTATTGGCGAAGGAACCGGCTCTGGTCCCCGGCCGGCCTCCGTGTGGGTTCAGCGAGTCCAGACCGGAGCTGGAATGGAGACCGTGGCGAGGTTGACGTTGACGTCCAGCCAGTTGATCGTGGAGTGTGACGGTCCTGAGCGGCTTGATCGGATCAAACATGAACTGGCGGCCGCCTTGGGCTTTTCCCTGCACTTTCGCGGCGAGACGGTTGAACCGCCGACGCGAAAACTGTCGGTGGCCGACCTGACGGCCGGTGATCCACCGGCTATAGTGGTGACGCCGGAAGAAGATCGCGCCCTGCTGGCTCGGTTTTTGGAAAAGGCCTATTTGGAGTGGGCGGACCAGCCGCACGTTGCGCTTGGCGGCCGAACGCCGCGCCACGCCGCCGAGAGCCCGTCGATGCGGGAAACGGTCGGCGCTCTAATCGATGAAATGGCTGCGCACGATCCGGGCCGTTGGCGAACGGGCCTGCCTGCGTTCGAGTACAATCGTCTTCGGGCCCACGTCGGTTTAGATGAGGCGCCTGCCGAGTAGCCGGGGCGATCAATCGAGGCCGATGTCGAGAGTCTTTCGTTGAAAGATGCGATCGTGCCGCAGATCCCGATGAGAGGGTCGGATGGACGCGGGATGGGAGGAGGGTGATGATGGCTTCAAAGCGGACCGTGATGGGGATTCTGGTCGGAGGGGGGCCGGCGCCCGGGATCAACAGCGTCATCAGCGCCGCGACGATCCGCGGCATTCTCGGGGGAGACGACGTGATCGGCATCTTGGACGGGTTTAAATGGCTGATGGAGGGAAGCACCGGACAGGTGAGGCCGCTCTCGATCGAGGAGGTCAGTCGGATTCATTTTCAAGGAGGATCTTATCTGGGGACATCGCGGGCGAATCCGACGAAATCGTCGGATCACCTGGACAACGTTCTGTTTGCCTTGTCGGGATTGGGCGTCACGCGGCTGGTGACGATCGGAGGAGATGACACGGCGTATTCGGCCATGAAGGTGGAGGAGCGAGCGGCCGGCCATCTTCAGGTTGTTCACGTGCCAAAGACCATCGACAATGATTTGGACCTTCCCTACGGCATTCCCACCTTCGGGTTTCAGACGGCCCGTCACGTCGGGGTCGAAATCGTCAAAAACCTCATGGTCGACGCTCGCACCACCGCGCGCTGGTATCTGGTGGTCACGATGGGGCGCAAGGCGGGCCATCTGGCCTTGGGGATTGGGAAGGCGGCCGGGGCCACGGTGACGATTATTCCGGAGGAATTTCGGGAGCGACCGGTTCGCTTGCGGAAAGTCGTCGACGTTCTGCTGGGGGCCATGGTGAAGCGAATGGAACAGGGGCGGGCGGACGGCGTCGCCGTGGTGGCCGAGGGGGTGATCGAGATCCTCGACCCCCGCGATCTCGGAGGGCTGGACTATGCTGCGCGCGATGAACACGGCCATCTGCGGTTGAGTGAGGTGGACATCGGGGACGTGTTGCGGCGGGAGCTGACGAAGCAGCTCAAGGCGATGGGACTGTCTTTGACGCTCGTGGCGAAGAACGTGGGCTATGAGCTTCGATGCGCCGATCCGATCCCCTATGACATCGAATACACGCGCGACCTCGGTTATTGCGCGGCGCAATATCTGCTCGACGGTGGCACGTCGGCGATGGTATCAATTCAAAACGGCCGATTCGTGCCGATTCCGTTCAAGGACATGGTCGATGCCGCCACGGGGCGGACCAAGGTCCGAATGGTCGATATCGACTCGCCGTCGTATCGGATCGCCCGGCAATATATGATTCGACTGAAGGCGGATGACCTGGATAATCCGCAGACGCTGGGCCGCTATGCGGCCATGACCGGTCTGTCCGCCGATACGTTCAAGGATCGGTTCGCCTGGACGGTTTGAACGACAGGGGGTGCAGAAAGGATAAAAGCATGAAAATTTTGGCGGCGACGGATGGGTCAAAGTTCGGTCGATGGGCGGTCGAGTGGCCGGCGCGGATTCCGTTCGCCGTCAAGCCGACGATTCGAGTATTGCACGTCGTCGACGTCGCGGGGGTGCGCGCGCCCTTCATGGTGCAGCCCGTCATTGTGGGAACGGAGCGATACATTCAGGCCGAAGTGAAACGGTTGGAGGAGCATGCCCGGGGTACGAAGCAGGAGGCGGAGACGTGGCTTAAGGAGTCGGGGCTCAAAGGAACCGTGATCGTGGATCGCGGCGCCGTGGCGGAGACGATCATGAAACAGGCCAAACGCGGCGTTCAGTTGCTGTCCATCGGCTCGCGGGGGCTCGACGCGCTGGATCGCTTCATGCTCGGCAGCGTGTCGAATCACGCGATCCATCACGCGCCCTGTTCCGTCTTGGTCGTGAAGGAAGCGCCCCGCCCCGTGCGGCGGATTCTGCTGGCCGTCGACGGATCGTCGGCGTCGGAAAAGGCGGTGAAGTTTCTGCTGCGACACTTCAACCCCACGCCCGACGGTCCCGAGCAGGAGCCGGTGTCGGTGACCGTCACCCACGTGATGCCGTTTCTCAAGTATCCGGAGCTGCGCCAGGCCGGGAAGTTGTTGGCGCAACGGTACGAGGAAAAGATGGCGAAGGCCGGGTTTCAGGTGGAGGAAGCCATGCGATTGGGGAAGCCGGCCAGCGAGATTCTCACGCAGGCGAAACGCTGGAAGGCCGATTTGATCGTGACCGGCGCCAAGGGGCTCGGCGCGATCGGCCGCGCGTTGCTCGGAAGCGTTTCGACTCGGGTCGTGCAACATGCCTCGTGTTCGGTCCTTGTCGTCCGATGATCGGTACGTCTCTCGTCGTGACGAGAGAGGAAATCCCTCATAGTGGAAAAGCGGTGAAGCATTTCCGCACTCTGCGTCTGCCGGTCGAAGATGCGAATCGCATCAAGGGAAGACGCGAATCACATCAAGGCTTGACGGGTTCGAGCCGCACGCCATAAACTGCCCGCTTGACGTCGAACGAGATCAACACAACGATTCATACTCAATACCTCAAGAGGCGGTGTATGGCCCTGTCGGCGAAGATGAATCAAGACCCTCTTCCGGATCGATTGGTGACGGGATTGTCGAAAATCGGGTTGGCGATGAAGAGCCGAACGTGGAGGCGGCAGGGGCGAAAGGGGGTCGGCCCCTTGCAGATGCAAGTGCTGACCTATCTGCGGTCCTGTCATGACCGGGCGGCGACGGTCTCGACGATCGCGCGGGAATTGGCGGTGAAGCTCCCGACCGCTTCCGAGGTCATCAGAACGCTTGCCGAAAAGGGATTGGTGCGTCGTCGCCAGGACGAGGCCGATCAACGCGTCATCAAAGTTCATCTGACCGCCAAGGGAGCGAAGGCGGGAAAGACGGAGAGTGCGTGGCCGGAGATCCTGGCGGCGGCCACCGAACAACTTTCTCCTCAAGAGCAGGTCGGTCTGTTGACGGCGTTGGTGAAGCTCATTCAGGTTCTTCAACAACAGGGGGAAATCCCCGCCGTCCGCATGTGCGTCTCGTGCGCCCACTTCCGACCGAACGAGCACGAGGGAGCCGACCAGCCGCACCACTGCCGCTTTTTCGATGTGCCGTTTGGTGATCAAGCCCTCCGTCTCGATTGCCCCGAATACATTCCCGTGCAAACCGTCCGTGCAAAGAGAGCCTGACGTTTACGGTCTCATGACGGACTGAATCACGAATCAAGCATAGTGCTTCCTCGGACCGGCTAAGAGACCGGTGTGTCCGCCTCGCCGGTGTAGACCGATCGGTCCGCTTCAATCTGAGAGAACAAATCGTCCAAGGCCAGTTTGAGCGCCGATTCGATGGGGTCGCGGTCCGACGCGGTGATCCACCGAGCGATCGAGCCGGGCGCGGAGCCTTCGGCGGTATAGGTTTTAATCGGTCGGTTTGTCTCGCTCATTTCCGCTTGCACGCGGACATGATAGTGATAACGTCCCTGCCGGGAGGTCAGGGTCAGCTTGGTCTTCACCTGCAACGTGAGGTCTGGGCGGTCACTCACGATCGAGGCGAAGGTCTTCCGTTGTTCCGCGTAGCGCACGATCGCCCGATGCAAATCATCGCGCGACCATTCGAGCAATGTGATGCCCGGTCGATGGTCCGCGCCTTCAAGGGCCAAAGAACGGACGGTGACGTGCAAGGACTTTGGGATCGAAGCCGCCGCCGAGGCGGTGGGGACGGGATTTACGTGGATGCGGTGGGCGCAGCCGCCGGAAAGGAGCGAGCATAAAACGACGAGCCAAAGAACATGGGCGGAGAAATCGCTGGTGACGTGGGTTATCCGAGGAGGGGTGAGACGTTCTTTCATCGTTCCGGTCGGTTCGGCAAGGGCCGCTGAGAGCCGCGGTTGACTCAATGACGATGACGGCGGAGTCTATCATACGGGCGCAAGAAAAGCCCTTGAACCGATCGCGATCGCTGAGCTATCTTACCTACCGCCCATCGGAAGTCGGTTCTTCCGCACGAGAGGAAAAGAATTCAACGGTGCAGCTTGACGACATTCAAGCCGAGAGGAGGAGGATATGAGCAAGAGCCTAAAAGGAACAAAGAGTTACGAGAATCTCAAACATGCTTTTGCCGGCGAGTCACAGGCCAATCGGCGGTATCTCTATTTTGCGCGCCGCGCCGACATCGAAGGATATCCGGACGTCGGCGGGCTCTTTCGCGATACTTCGGAAGCGGAAACCGGCCATGCCTTCGGTCATCTGGACTTTTTGAAGGAAGTGGGAGATCCGGCGACCGGCAGTCCGATGGGCAATACCGAGGCCAATCTCAAGTGCGCGATCGAAGGCGAAACCTATGAGTACACCCAAATGTATCCGGGAATGGCCAAGACGGCGCGCGATGAAGGGTTCCCCGAGTTGGCCGAGTGGTTTGAGACGCTGGCGAAGGCCGAGCGTTCGCATGCCAATCGGTTTCAGAAGGGCCTGGACAATCTGAAATAGAGCCGGGCGTTGAGTCAGCCGTCGGCGCGGCCGCTTACGAGGCTCAAGCCGACGGCACAATGCCCGTGCGCACCTCCCCCCATGAAGGGCCTCAGCCTTATCAATCCCGTCGATTCGTCACGACTCCTCAAAGAAACGCTGCGCATCTATGAAGTCTGCGACGGCTGCCGCCGGTGTTTTAATCTATGCCCCTCGTTCAATACGTTGCTCGGTCGGATCGATGACTATGAGGGAGACGTGGTCAAGTTGACGGACGCCGACCATCGGCGGGTCGTGGACGAGTGCTACTATTGCAAACTTTGTTTCAACCATTGCCCCTATACGCCGCCCCATCACTACGAAATCGACTTCCCGCATCTGATGGTCCTCTGGAAAAAGCATCTGGCGACTCAGCGCGGCGTCCGATGGCGGGATCGCCTGCTGGCCAAGACGGACCTGCTCGGGAAATTGGGCGGGCTCGCCGCCACGGTGGCCAACGGCTTGTTGCAGAGCCGGCCGGTCCGGACGGTCATTGAAGCGGTGGCGGGAGTCCATCGTGATCGGCAGGTGCTCCATTTCGCCGGCGAGACGTTTCCCCGCTGGTTTCAGCGCCGCGCGCGGCCTCAAGCGACCGGCGCGCCGGTCCGCAAAGTCGCGCTGTTCTCGTCCTGTCTCGTCAATTATCAGGCCACCGATATCGGCAAGGCGACGGTGCAGGTGCTGGAGAAGAACGGCGTCCACGTCGTGGTGCCGGAACAACGTTGTTGCGGGATGCCGAATTTCGAAAACGGAGACATGGAGGCGATTCAAGAAGCCGCCCGCGCCAACGTCGCCCGGCTCCACCCCTTGGTCGCCGAGGGATACGACGTCGTGGTGCCGACGGCGAGTTGCAGTTTGATGCTCAAGCGCGAGTATCCGGAGCTCAGCCCCGATGAGCGGACCAAGCGGGTTGCCGAGCGAACGTTCGACGTGTGTGAATATCTGGTGATGATGAAAAAAACGGGGCAGTTGGCGACCGATTTCGTGACGAATCCCGGCCGCATCGCGTATCACATGCCCTGCCATTTGAGAGATCAAAACATCGGCTTCAAATCGAAAGAATTGCTGGAAACGGCCGGCGCGCGGGTCAATCTCGTCGAACAGTGTTCCGGCCATGACGGGTTCTGGTCGGCGAAGCAAGAGTTCTTTCCCCTTTCGATGAAGATCGCGACGAAGGCCGTCCGCGAGATCCAACAGGCGCCGGCCGATCTGATCGCTTCCGATTGTCCCCTGGCCGGATTACAATTGGACCAAGCCGGGGCGTCCTCGCACGTGGGAGGCAAGGTGACCAAACATCCGATCCAGATCGTTCGCGACGCCTACGGGCTTTCATCCAATCAGTAGAGCGATCGTATGAAGGCGTTGGCGCCAAGCGATATTCTGTCGATTGAGGACTACGAACGGCAGCGGGACGCCTTTCGGAACAGGATCATCGAGCTGAAACGCCGTCGGCGTATTTCCGTCGGTCCGTTGGTCACGTTGATTTTTGAAAACCGGGAGACGCTGCACTTTCAGATTCAGGAGATGCTGCGCGTCGAGCGGATTACCGATCCGAACAAGGTGCAGGAAGAGTTGGATGTGTACAACGCGCTTCTGCCGGCTCCCGGCGAGTTGAGTGCCACGTTGTTGATCGAGATTACCGAGCAGGCCGAGATGAAAATGTGGCTTGATCGGTTTATGGGGCTCGATCACGGGGAAACGGTGGCGATTGTCGCGGGCGGCAAACGGGTCTATGGCGACTTTGAAGGAGGGCGGAGCCAGGAGACCAAAATCAGTGCCGTCCATTTCGTCCGGTTTCGTCCCACCGCCTCCATGAAAGATACGTTTGCGGATTTGCGACAACCCGTGTCGTTGCTGGTCGATCACAGCGGCTATCGGGAGGAAGCGCAGGTTCCCGGTAGCATGAGAGAAGAATGGTTGGCCGACTTAAATGACGAGTCTTGATGACCGGTGGCGGGATGCCGAGCAGTGCGACGGTGACTGACAACTGACAACTGAACACGGACCACCTCGTCCTATGGCATCCGTTCTCCTCACCAAACGTATTGAGTTTGCCGCTTCGCACCGCTACGCCAAACCGGAGTGGGACGAGGCCAAGAACCGGGCCGTGTTCGGGGCCTGCTACAATCCGCCTGCCCATGGACACAACTATCTGCTCGAAGTGACGGTGCGGGGCGAGATCGATCCCCTCACCGGCATGGTCGTCAATCTGTTCGACTTGAAGCGGGTGCTCCTCGACGTACTGGAAGAATTCGACCACAAGAATCTCAACCTGGACATGCCTTATTTCAAGGATCGGATTCCCACCTCGGAAAACTTCGCCCGATTGCTCTGGACGAAACTGGCGGCCCAGCGGGACATCGGTACATTACACGCTGTGCGGCTTTATGAGGATGAAGACCTCTATGCCGATGTGACCGAGGCGGGCGGACTTGAGCGGGCGTGGGTCACGCGGCGCTACACCTTCACGGCTCTTCGGGAAAACGGCGAGGGGTATGCTTGGGATCTTCACCTGACCGTGCACGGGCCGATCGACCCGGTCACCGGCATGGTCACCAATATCGGTGATCTGGATCGGCTGGTGCACGAACAGGTTGTGCAGCCGTTCGAGAAACAGGATCTCCGACAGGTCTTGGGGGTATCCTCGGTCGGTGGATCGATGTTGGTCAAAACGATATGGGATCGGCTTGCCGGTCGTCTTGCCGGTGGCACCCTGACCAACGTCCGTCTCGACCAAACCCGCGACCTCTCCTTCGAATACGCCGGGTGACGCGCGATCGGCTTGCGCCATACACCCGCCTGTGGCCGTTTCCTTTTCAAGGTCGTGATTTTCCACGAACAACCAGAGTAAGCCGGCGAACCCTCGCAGACATGGGGTTGCAATGAGCAAGCTCGAAGATCTCCAACCCAGCGCCGCTCTCCGTGGTATCCTCCCTGACTCATTAGTCACCGTCGTGAACGTGCAATGGTTTGGTTCTGAGGCGCTTGAACTCACGTACAAGGACCCTGCCGGCCGTGTGGGAAACATTCTTCTGTATCGCCACGATGAACCACGTCTTGAAATAGTCGAGCAGGGACGCCCCTGGAGCTTCGACGGTGATGGTAGTCTCTTCCGCCTCGTGTCGGAGGCCCATTGCGTACGCCTTGCCCATCTCTTTGATCCAGTTTTAGCTGTCCACACATCGCTCGTCGATCTGCTGCCGCACCAGATCACGGCGGTCTACGAGGCCATGTTGCCTCGCCAGCCCCTCAGGTTCTTGCTGGCCGACGACTCGGGTGCCGGCAAGACCATCATGGCGGGGCTCCTCATCAAGGAGCTGATCGCGCGCGGGGATTTGAAGCGGTGCCTCATCGTCTGCCCGGGCAGCCTTGTGGAACAATGGCAGGATGAGCTGTACCGACGGTTCCAGCTTCCGTTCGAGATTTTGACAAACGATAAGCTGGAAGCCGCTCGGACGGGTAATTGGTTTCTTGAAGCGAACCTGATCATCGCCCGACTCGACAAGCTGTCGCGCAACGAAGACGTGCAACAGAAGCTTCAAGCGCCTGATTGTCGTTGGGATCTCATTGTCTGCGATGAGGCCCATAAGCTCTCAGCGACGTATTTCGGCGGCGAGATCAAGTACACCAAGCGGTATAAGCTCGGTCAACTCCTCTCCACTCTGACACGGCACTTTCTGTTGTTGACCGCCACGCCGCACAACGGAAAAGAAGAAGACTTCCAACTGTTCATGGCGCTGCTGGATGGCGACCGCTTTGAGGGCCGATTCCGCGACGGCGTGCACCAAGTGGATGTGTCGGATCTCATGCGTCGCATGGTGAAGGAGAGTCTGCTCAAATTCGATGCCACGCCGCTCTTCCCCGAGCGAATCGCCTATGCCGTGCCCTATAAGCTGTCTGAATCGGAAGCGCGTCTCTACAAAGCGGTCACCGAGTATGTCCGCGATGAGTTCAATCGAGCCGAGGCATTGCAGAACGACAAGCGAGCCGGAACGGTCGGTTTTGCCCTCACGATCCTACAGCGCCGGCTTGCCTCTTCACCGGAAGCCATTTATCAATCCCTCAGGCGTCGCCGGGAGAGACTGGAAAGCCGCCTGCGAGAACTGAAGCTGCTGCAGCGCGGTGCAGCCGTTCCGGAGGCCGTGAGTGCGGGGCCCTTGCTCGACGCCGACGACGTGGAAGACCTGGAGGAGGCGCCCGAGAACGAGGTCGAAGCCGCCGAGGAGGAGATCCTCGACCAGGCCACGGCCGCCAGCACCGTCGCCGAGCTCAAGCTGGAAATCGAGACGCTCGCCCGCCTGGAAGCGCTCGCCGCCGAGGTGCGGCGCAGCGGCCAGGACACCAAGTGGCGCGAACTGTCGCAGCTCCTGGGCGAGATCTTCACCCCGGCGGGGATGGGCGGCCTGGTCGCCAAGCCTTCCGCGCCCTACGCCGCCGGTCCGATCCCGAAGCCTGTGCCTTCACCGCGCCAGAAGCTCGTGGTC
>JAIWOH010000078.1 GCA_020216985.1 Nitrospira sp. | reverse complement strand
GTGCGGGCGGCAGCGGAGTTGGACCGGCTGCGGTTCGAGAAGGCCCTGCGAAAGAGCGACCTCATATTGCGCAAGATCGACGAAGGAACGGCGGCGGTCACCGGCGTGGACTTTTTCCCCTTCCTCGTCAAGAGCTTGGCCGAGGCGCTTCAGACACAGTATGCCTTTGTCTCCAAGTTTGTCGAAGGGACTCGCACCCGCGTGAGGACATTGGCCTTCTGGAAGGGCGACGGCTTTCTCGAGAACTTCGAGTACGATTTGCCCCATACGCCCTGCGAGCGCGTGCTGGCCGGGGAAGTCTGTTTGTTTCCGGAGAAGGTGCAAGATCTGTTTCCGGACCATCGGGAGGATCTGGCACGGCTGGGTGTTGAGAGCTACTTGGCGATTCCGGTGTCCGATCGGTCCGGTATGGTTATGGGCCATCTGGCCGTGATGGATACGAAGCCCATGCACGACGACCCGCGGGTACTGCCCGTGTTTAAGATTTTCGGGGTGCGCGCCGGGGCCGAGCTTGAACGGGAGCGGATGGATGCCCAACTCAAGGAGAACGAGGAACAGTTGCGCGACCTGTTCGAGGAAGCGCCGATCGCCTATGTGCATGAGGGGCTGGGTTCGAAGTTCATCCGGGCCAACCGGGCGGCCTTGCGCACGCTGGGAATTACAGCGGACGAGGTCGAAAGGACCTACGGCAGATCCTTCATTCCTGATACGCCGGAAGCCCAACGCCGCCTGAAAGAGGCGTTTGAGTCGGTCGGACGGGGGACCGATACCGGCGGGGTGGTCCTCGAACTCCGCCGGAAAGACAACGGGAAGCCCCTGTGGATTCAGTGGTGGTCGAAACCGCACTCCAGCGGCACGTACACGAGGACAATGTTTCTCGACATCACCGAGCGGGTGCTGATGGAACAGGAGAAAGCGCGACTCGAAGCGGCGAACCTGTACCTTCGGGAAGAGATCAAAACAGAACACAATTTCGAGGAGATCATCGGAGTCTCTGCACCGATTAAAAAAGTTCTGCAGGCCATCGAGAAAGTGGCTGGCACGGATGCAACGGTCCTGGTGACTGGCGAGACTGGGACAGGCAAGGAGTTGGTTGCGCGCGCCATCCACAATCTGAGCCGGAGAAAACACGGGGTGTTGATCAAGGTCAACTGTGCGGCGATCCCAGCCGGCTTGATCGAGAGCGAACTCTTCGGCCACGAGAAAGGCGCATTCACCGGCGCCTTGGCGAAGAAGATCGGCCGGTTCGAATCGGCCGACAAGGCCACGATCTTTCTGGACGAGGTCGGTGAGATTCCAATGGAGCTCCAGACGAAGCTCCTGCGCGTGCTCCAGGAGGGAGAATTCGAACGGCTGGGAAGCACCAGGACCATGAAGGTCGATGTCCGGGTGATCGCCGCAACGAACCGTGACCTGGAGAAAGAGATGCGCGACGGGCGATTCCGCTCGGATCTCTATTATCGCCTGAACGTCTTCCCCATCGCGCTGCCGGCTTTGCGGGATCGGACACAGGATATTCCGCTCTTGGTGTCCTACTTCGTCAAGAAGTTCGCCTCTAGGATGGGGAAGCCTATCGAATCAGTGTCTGGTTCGGCGATGCAGCGGCTCAAGAGCTATACCTGGCCGGGCAACATCCGCGAGCTGGAACATGTGATCGAGCGAGCGGTGATCCTGAATCAAGGTCCGGAACTCAAGCTGGACGAGTGGATGCCGCGAAACACCGAGGCGGGCCTCAACGCGGGGCCTGCCACATTGGAGGAGGTCGAACGAGCCCATATCCTCGCCGTGCTCGGCCGCACCAATTGGCGTGTCAGCGGCGAGAAAGGTGCGGCCAGGATTCTCGGCCTCAACGCCACGACCCTGGAAGCGCGAATGAAGAAGTTGGGCATCTCCCGCCCCGCCTAAGCCTCGTTGGTCGTCATCCGTCAACCGTGACGTTCTCCGAGATCATGGTCCGTCCTCCTCTCTCCGTCGCATACCGATCTACGAATGACGCTTGATCAATGACGGCGTTCTACTTTCCCATGTAATTGGGACGCTCACAATATTTTGGGAATCGTTCGTTCCCATCGATCCGACTCCTTCCCCTGCGTGGCGGCCATTTCCTCTTGTGCATCAGTCGCTTAGGTCTTTCCTGGTGCGGCGGTGCCGCCATGGCATCGCGGTTGCTGAACAGCTTCTCATCAAGCTGAACGGGAGAAGGAGGACGGGCAATGCTGAAAATCACGAAGGTTCACGAAAGTGACGGTGATGTGTTGATCAAATTGGAGGGCAAGATCACCGAGCAATGGGCGGCGCTCCTCGACGGTGAATGTCGCGCCTACCTTCGGTGCAAGAAAGCCGTGTATGTGGACTGCGCGAACGTCAATTACATCGATGAAGCGGGGATCGAAGTGCTGAGAAGTTTGTCGGACAGCCACGTGTCGCTCATGAGCGCTCCGGGTTTCATCACGGCGTTGCTCCAGGGAGGAGGCCGATCATGAACGGAGTCGCCGGGGCACATACCGGATCATCGGGGCAAAGCCTGTCTCGAGTAGCCCCGACCATGTCCGCAACCGAGTTCCTGTTGACGGAGGACGATCACATGCTCATCACCCGGCTCCGCCGGGGCGAAGAGGCGGCGTTCGACAGCCTGGTCGCGAAGCACCATGGCGCGCTCATCCGCATGGCGATGGGATTTGTGGCTGATCGGGAAGTCGCGGAGGAGGTGACGCAAGACACCTGGATGACGGTCATCCAGTCTCTTGACCTGTTCGAGGGGCGGTCCTCGTTGCGATCCTGGATTTTCGGAATTCTGATCCACAAGGCGAAGGATCGAGGGATGCGGGAGAGACGGCATACGGTCTTTTCGGCCTTGGAATCGATCGACGATGAAGGGGAAGAGGCGGTGGATCCGGCTCGCTTCCATCAATCAGGTGAACGGGCCGGGCATTGGGCGTTTCCGCCGCGGCCGTGGGATGACCAAACTCCTGAGAAGCTCCTGGCGTCCAAACAGGCAGTTGCGGCGATGCGGCGAGCGATCGACGCACTGCCGCCGACGCTGAGAACCGTCCTGGTCCTGCGCGACATGGAGGGGGTGGAGTCGGCGGACGTCTGTGCAATGTTGCAGATCACGGAAACCAACCTGTATGTGCGGTTGCATCGAGCCAGAGAGCGGGTGCGGCAAGCCGTCGAAACCTATCTGAAAGACCGTGCGTGAGGGTTGTAAGGATTGTCGGTCTTGGGCGACTGCTCAACAGCGGATGAGGGGGAGGCGCCCATGACGCAGAGCGGTGAAGAGGCGGCAAGCGAGATCACATGCCGGGAAGTCGCCGAATGGACCTCCGCCTATCTCGATGCGTGTGCGGGGGACGGTCGCAATGCGCGGATTGTGCTGCACCTCGCCGTCTGCGCCGGTTGTGAGGCCTATGTGAAGCATATTGCTTTCGTGCGCCGGCTGGTCGGATTGTTGCCCAAAGCGCCTGAGGCGCTGGCCGATCCCGACGGGCTACGAGGGGCGTTCGTGGCGCGGCACCGAAAACAGTGACCGAATGAGCGACCGGCCATGATGGCCGCATCCAGCGCGGTCCCGAGAGAGTCTCCTCCTAGAAAGGAGAGGACGATATGAACGCCGTGGCGTTGACGGTTGTCCGTGCGACACGGTGACGGTCGATGCGAGGGAGATTGGGAGATGAGGGAAATGATTCGGTGCGGTGCGACGGTAGTCGTTCTACTTGCAGCAAGCGTCGTTTCCGCTTCCGCTGGCCAGTACTTTGAGCGGAACGGGGCCGCCATCGAGGGGTACGACCCCGTCGCCTATTTTACCGAGCAGAAGGCGGTGAAGGGCTCGCCGGATTTCTCGGCAGAACACGAAGGTTCGACGTTTTACTTTGCCTCGGAAGCTCACCGCGAGGCCTTCGCAAACGATCCGGAGAAATTCGCCCCGCAGTACGGTGGCTATTGCGCCTACGGCATGACCAAAGAGTACAAGGCCGCCATCGACCTCGAGGCGTTGACGGTTCTGGGTGACAGGCTCTCTCTCAACTACAGCGAGAGCGTGCGAGCGCAATGGCTTTCAGATGTCCAGGGCTACGTCCGCCAAGCGGACGCGAACTGTCTGGCGGCGAACAAGCTTGCCAAGGTACGGGAGTAGCGTCATGCCGTATTCCACCATATCCGTTCCTTCACCATACAACAGGAGGTTTGTCATGAAGAAAGCACTGATGTCGGTTGTGGCGGTCATGTATCTCGTCGGGTCTGGCGTGCTCTCGCACGCCGATGAGATGGGCGCGGCGAAGAGCGAGATGAAAGGAGAGATGAAAGGAGCGATGAAAGCGAAACAGGATGAGATGAAGTCCGAGAAAGAGGCGATGAAAAGCGAGATGAAGAGTCAGCATGACGCCATGAAGGATGACATGAAGGTCCAGAAGGATGCCATGAAAGGTGACATGAAGGCGCACAAAGACACGATGAAAGGTGAGATGAAAGGCGCCATGGGCAAGTAAGACCAGGCCCATCTACGGCCGAAATGGTAGGCGAGGATTTGCGGGATCGAGAGGTGAGGGATGGCCACGCCCATTGAATCAGCGGGGGAATTGGCGCGGGCCGACGAACGGTATGCGAGGCCGGAGTTTCCTGCCTCGCAGGCTCCACTGGTCGGCTCAACTCCCGATGCGCACGTTTCTTCCGTCCCGCCCGTGGTTGAGCGGGTATACCGCCACCGGCTGCCGGTGCTGATCAGTCACTGGCTCAATGTCCCGATCCTCGTCATTCTGATCATGAGCGGCCTGCAGATTTTCAATGCCCACCCGGCTCTGTATTGGGGAGACCGCTCGGATCGCGAGCGGGCGCTGCTCGCCATCCGCTCGCTCCACACCGAGACGGGTGAGGTGAAGGGGGTCACGACCGTCCTTGGTGTGGAACTCGATACCACCGGCGTCCTCGGCTATTCAGATGGATCGAGGCGGGCCTTTCCTGCCTGGGCGACCATCCCCAGCGCCAAATGGCTCGCCATGGGACGGCAGTGGCACCTCTTGTTTGCCTGGTTATTTGTGATCAACGGCGTTCTCTTTTTCTGCTATGCGTTGTTCAGCCGCCACGTCACCCGTGATTTGGTCCCGACCGGCAGAGATCTCCGGGCTGTCGGTCGAACGATCGGCGATCATCTCCGTCTCAGGCATCCAGGGGGTGATGATGCGAAACGGTACAACGTGCTTCAACAGTTGGCGTATCTCGTGGTGCTGTTCGGCATGGCGCCCGTGATCGTGCTGACGGGCCTCGCGATGTCTCCGACCATCGACGCGGCTCTTCCCTGGCTGCCGACCGTCTTCGGCGGACGGCAGGGGGCGCGGACGATTCATTTTCTCGCCTGCTTTTCGTTCGTCGGGTTCATCGTCATTCATGTTATCGAAGTGATCTTCACGGGACTGATCAACAACCTTCGGTCAATGATCACCGGGTGGTTCGTCGTCAAGCATGAGGTGAGTCGCCATGAAGCATAGACCGATCATGACACGCCGCCGGCTCCTGAAAGGCGCCCTCGGGGGTGCAAGTTTGGCGGTGCTTGCCGGCTGCGACAACGTCACTCGGAACAGTTGGTTGTCCCGGCTGTTGCAGAATACCGAGCGACTGACCGGCGCCGTGCAGCGAGCCGTGGTGCCGGCCTCGGCTCTGGCAAAGGAATATGGCGAATCGGATATCTCGGCGGTTTTTCCGGCAAACGGCAACACCGATCCCGGGACTGCAGACTATGCCGCCAAGGCCGAGAATGGGTTTGCCGGTTGGAATCTGTTGATCGACGGGTTGGTGACGACCCCCATGCTGATTTCGCCGGCGGCCATCAAGGAGATGCCGGCGCGAACGCAGATCACCCGGCATGACTGTGTCGAAGGCTGGAGCGCCATCGGCAAGTGGACTGGCGTGCCGCTCGGCGATCTGATGCACAAGGTTCAACCCCTCTTGAACGCAAGATATGCTGTCTTTCACTGCGCGGATGTGGACGACGAAGGGGTACCGTACTATGAGAGCATCGCGATCGCAGATTGTTATCATCCCCAGACGATCCTGGCCTATGAACTGAACGGCCGATCGCTCGATGTTCCCCATGGCGCGCCTTTGCGCCTGAGGTTCGAGCGACAATTAGGATACAAGCAGGCCAAGTATATCGAGCGGATCGAACTGGTCGAGTCGCTCTCCGGGATCGCCGGAGGGAAGGGCGGCTACTGGGAGGACCAAGGATATGAATGGTACGCGGGAATCTAAAACATGAAATGCGCCATGGCAGCCAAACTCATTCTTCCGTCTCGCTGAATTGAGGAATTGAGCCGAACGAGTCTCGGAAGCCTCCCTCAGACTTCTCTCCGGTTTTTTATTTGCTGGTCTTACCTTTGCACCTCTCTCCGTTTCGTCAACAAAGTGGCAGCAAAGTGGTGCACAATGCCCCAAGCAGATGAGTGCACTGTTGCAATTTGGGACATCGGAGGAAGGGTATTGGTTTGCAGTCGATGGTCTTCGCGTAATTAGTTAGTTGGAGAAAAAATGACGGAAGAATGGGGAGCGATCCTGGTCGTCGATGACGATGCCGACATGCGGGAATTGGCCCAGGATATGTTGAAAGATCGAGGGCATCAGGTATCCGTGGCCGGAAGCGGCGAAGAAGCCTTGAAGCTCCTGGCGGAAGAAGATTATGCCGTGGTGCTGACGGATCTTCGGATGAAAGGCATGCAGGGGCTCGAACTGCTCAATCAAATCAAACGAGAGTACCCCGAGGTCAATGTGGTGCTCATGACCGCGTTCGGATCGGTGGATACCGCCGTCGAAGCGATGAAGCACGGTGCGAGCGACTATCTCACCAAACCGGTCAAGAAGGACGAGCTGATCCGGGTCGTCGAGCGGGTGATCAGGGAAGCGGCGCTCCGGAGAGAAGTGGACCGCCTCCGTCGGGAAGTGCGCAAGGAATACAGTTTTCACCAGATCTTGGGCAAGAGCAAAGCGATTCAGGCGGTGTTTGATTTGATTCGCCGGGTGGCCGACAGTCCGACCAACGTGTTGATCACGGGGGAAAGCGGGACCGGAAAGGAGCTGGTCGCCAAGGCGATCCATTACAACAGCAGCCGCAAGGAGGCGCCGTTTATTCCCGTCAACTGCGCCGCGATTCCGGAGCAACTGTTGGAGAGCGAGTTGTTCGGGCACATGCGGGGGGCGTTTACCGATGCCAAGGTGGACAAACGGGGATTGTTCGAGGAAGCGCAGAAGGGGACCTTGTTTCTCGACGAGATCAGCGAGCTGCCGCTCATGTTGCAGGCCAAGCTGTTGCGGGCGATCCAGGAAAGAGAGGTCAGGCGAGTCGGCGCCACCAAGCCGATCGCGGTGGACGTGCGGATCATCGCGGCGACTAATCTGAACCTGGCCGACGAAGTGAAGAACAAGCGGTTCCGCGAAGACCTCTACTATCGGCTCAACGTCATTGAATTAAAACTGCCGCCTCTGCGCGAACGGCGGGAGGATATTCCGCTGCTGGTCGATGCGTTTTTGAAGAAGTGCGCCGAGGCGGGAGGAAAACCGGTCAAAGGGATCAGCGAAGCGGCGTTGGCGATGTTGATCGATTATGCCTGGCCGGGCAATGTGCGCGAACTCGAAAACGTGATCGAACGGGCCATCACGTTGAGCCGCGGAGACAAGGTGTCCCCGGATGATTTGCCTCCGGCGGTGCAAGGGGCACGCGGCGACCGCCGGGTGCTGGACGAAGCGGCGGAGAAGAGTCTGCCTTTGCACGAGGTCGAAAAGGAATACATTAAAAAGATTCTCGAAAAGACCGGCGGCAACAAGTATCAGGCCGCCCATGTCCTGGGCATCGATCGCAAGACCCTCTATCGCAAACTTGCCGAAATCGAAGGGAAACCTCACCCGGAAGACTAGGGACCGTCTCTGACCATCTAGGGGAGCGGGGGCGCCTGCTCCGACTCAGGCCGGGATGGATCGGATGAAAAAGATAGGTCGTCGAATCATGCGCGTGGCACCGACGGTGGTCGCGACCGTCACGATCGTCGTCTTACTGATCGATGCACTGGCGCCGCTCGAAATGGCGGCCTCGATGCTCTATGTCCTCTCGTTGCTCCTGACGTTCGTCTTGCCGGGCCGGTCTCTCCCGCTCACCTATGCCGCCTTGGCGACGGTGCTCGTGTGGGCCGTCTTTTTGCTTAAGCCGGGGGCGGAGTCGGCCCCCGCTGAGTTGTTCAACCGAGCGTTGGGCACGGCGATCCTCTGGATGATCGCGACAGGACTGGTCCGTTACAAGCGCGCGCAAGATGAACTCAAGTCCGAGCGAGTCGAACGGGTCCATGCCCAAGGACTGATGATTGAGGCGCAGCAGGCCAGCTCCCAGGCGACCGAAACGGCGGCGGGGGCCGCCGCCGGTCTGCGAATGGCGGAGGAAAAACTGCTGGTCAGCCAACTGCGACTGGACAGCATCATCCAATCCGCCATGGACGCCATCATCACCACGGATCACGAGCAGAAGGTCGTGTTGTTCAACCGGGCGGCCGAGCAGATGTTCGGGTGTTCCGCGGAAGAGGCCGTCGGGAATTCCCTTGATCGCTTCCTGCCGGCCCGGTTCCGCGACACACATCGGCAACAAGTGCAGGCGTTCGGACAATCCAACGTGACGAACCGAAAAATGGGCAAACTGGGGACGGTGATGGGACTCCGCTCCAACGGCGAAGAGTTTCCAATCGAGGCGGCCATTTCGCACGTCTCCGTCGAGGGCAAGCGTTACTATACCGTCATTCTCCGTGACATCACCGAGCATCAACGGGTATTGGAAGAACTGCGGAGACAACACGCATTCATCGAGGCGGTCTTGGAAACCGCGGGGGCGTTGGTCGTCGTGTTGGATCGAGAAGGCAGGATTCTCCGCTTCAATCGCGCCTGCGAGCAGGCGACCGGCTACAGTTCGGAAGAAGTCATGGGGAGAGCGGTCTGGGAGTTCTTGCTGGCTCCTGAAGAAGTGGAATCCGTCAAGTCGGCATTCGAGCGACTCGTGGAGAGAACGCTTCACCATGAACAGGAGCACGATTGGGTGGGCAAAGACGGCAGGAGACGGCGCATTGCATGGGCCAATACGGTGATTCCCGATACGGAGGGGCGAGCGGATTACATCGTGGCGACCGGTATTGATGTGACGGAGCTCAAACAGGTTCAGGAACAGCTCCAGAGGACCGAGCGGATCGCAGAGCTCGGCACGCTCGCCTCCGGCATGGCGCACGAAATCGGTACGCCGATGAACGTGATTTTGGGCCGCGCCGAGTATTTGATGGATCGCGTAAATGACGAGTCGATCAAGAAAAGCCTCAAGACGATCATCGCCCAGGTTGAACGCATTACCAGGGTCATGAACCAATTGCTCGCGTTCGCCAGACGAAAGCCTCCCGAGCGAAGACCGCTCCATCTGAGGGACGTCGTCGAAGACGGCATCGAGCTGTTTCGAGAACGGCTCGATCGGAACCATGTAACGGTGGAATTGATGGTGGACGATCGATGCCCCAGCGTGATGGCCGACGCGGATCAAATGAGCCAGGTGTTCATCAATTTGGTGGCGAACGCGATTCATGCGATGCCACAGGGGGGGACCTTGCGAATCGGATTGGCCCAGGATCAGAACTCGGTCAAGCTCACGGTGGCCGATACGGGTCACGGGATTCCGCAAGAGATGCTGCCGAAGGTGTTCGAGCCGTTCTTCACGACGAAAGAATTCGGCAAGGGGACCGGTCTTGGGCTGACCGTCGTCAAGGGGATCATCGACGAACATCAGGGCACGATTACCGTCGAAAGCGAGGAGGGAAAGGGGACGACGTTTACGGTTTTGTTGCCGAAAAGCCTCTGACAGCAATTCTGTAAGAGCCACCAGGTCGTTCTGTGCCAGCCGCCGGCTCGCAGGATGTCGTGAAGGATGGAGGCTGGTAGCTGATAATGGAGTTTCAGCCTCAGCCAACGGGGAGTGCCATTACCAAGGATTCATCCCCCA
>JAIWOH010000077.1 GCA_020216985.1 Nitrospira sp. | reverse complement strand
GAAGGTATGGGGGGAGGCAGTCGAGAAAGCTGGACCGCCAATCTCTGCAAGCCGCCAGCCGTCGCGCCACTCCTTGACATTCCATTTGCAGGAAGACAGCGATAACATCCGCTCAGAGAGGGACCTAGCCGTAGCCTGGCAGAGAATGTGGAGAGGTGAGGGCACGCCGAGATAGCCGACCAAATCTACTCAAGGGGAGTAGGTGCCATGCCGATCGACTCCTTGCTTAGTTGACACGCCGATCCATATTTATATATTTTCTATACCAATATGGATTTCGAGTTTGATGTTTCGAAGAGCCAGGCCAACTTCGAAAAGCACGGAATCGATTTCGTGGAGGTGCAACTTTTGTGGGAAGACGAGGACCGGCTCGAAATCCCAGCGCGAACCGAAGACGAACCCAGATATGTTGTCATTGCGGCTCTTGGGCAGAAGTTATGGTCGGCCTTTTTTACTTATCGGAAGGGGCGCATTCGGTTGATTTCAGTCCGACGAGCCAGAAAAGAAGAGAGGAAGCTGTACTATGAAAGCCAAGGATCTCGATAAGATGTTTGATGACAGGAAGGATATTACACCGCACCTTGCCCTCTCGAAAGCCCGCCGCCCAGGACATGAACAGAGACGTGTGAATGTCGATTTTCCCAGTTGGATGATCGAATCACTGGATGCCCAGGCGAGCCGCCTTGGAGTGACGAGACAATCGGTTATCAAACTTTGGATTGCCGAGCGATTGAAGGAAGAAACAAGGAAAGCAAGCTAACCATCCCACTGGAACAAACCGAGACGAACGCCGGGGTTGCTCAGCTTTGTCGTTAGGCTGACATATGAACACGAGGTTAGCGGCTCGAGTCAAACTCCGGTGTTCTGACCTTCCCCCCTTTATTACGCCAAAGCTGAGGAAGTTAATTCCTGTGTCAGTAGGGCCCCGTTTTGATAGTTGGTAATGAACTCTTGGGGCGTCACATCCCCAATTGCGCTGTGCGTCCGTTCTTCGTTGTATTCGCGCCGCCAGGCTTCGATCACGAGCTGGGCTTCTTGCAGCGTCAGGAACCAGTGTGCGTTGAGACATTCATCCCGAAACTTGCCGTTAAAGCTCTCGATAAAGGCATTCTGCACCGGTTTCCTGGGCTGGATGAAGTGCAGATGCACGCCGTACTGCGCCGCCCAGACGTCCAGCGCCGTCCCTGCGAATTCGGGCCCGTTATCCAGAATCAGCGTTTGGGGCAGCGGGCGAGTCAGAAACACCCGATCGAGAATCCGGCACACCCGTGCCCCGCCGATCGACACATCGACCTCAATCACGGGGACCTCTTTGGAACAGGGATCCGTCATCGTCAAACACTTGTATCGTCGCCCGGTCACCAATCGATCATGCACGAAATCCAGGGCGTAGCAGCGCCCTGGCTCCGTCGGCCGGGGCAGCGCGACCCGCGGCACCGCGGCGAATTTCTTCCGCCGGCGTCGGCGTAACGACAGCCCTTCATCGCGATAATACAGCCGTTCCACTTATGGTTCACGCGCCAGCCCTCGCGCCGTAACCGGATATAGATCCGGGGACAGCCGTACCGCCGCTTGGTCTCGGCAATCTCGCGGATCCGGGTCCGCAGCGCCTCATCGTCGTGGCGACAACTCCGATACCGGAGCGTCTGGCGCTCGAGCCCCAGCAGCCGGGACACCCGTCGTTGACTGAGCCCAAAGCGCTCGGTGCTCCACTGAGCCGCCGCTCTCTTCGCCTTGGGCCCTACCAGTTTTTTGCGTTGATCGCTTTCAGCGCCTGAATGTCCAGGGCTTGGTCCGCCACCATCTGCTTGAGCCGCCGGTTTTCGTCCTCCAGCTGGCGGAGCTTCTTCATATCACTGACTTCGAGTCCGGCATATTTCGCCCGCCACTTATCAAAGGTGGCGTCCGAGATGCCGTATTTGCGGCACAGCTCTTGGCCCCCGGTGCCCGCCTGGGCGTCCTTGAGCACGGCGATGATCTGTTCTTCCGTATGCCGTTTTCGTGTCATGGCCCCCTCCTGTGGGGCCCATCTCAGCACAGATGAACTTCCAAGCCAATGGTCTAGTTTTCGGGGGGAAGGTCATTCGAAATACTCGAAGCTAATGAATGCACGAACGGCCTTCCCGCACCAGGCGGGCGTGTGCGTGCAGGCCGACAAGCATGGGCCTCCGGTTCGGGTCGGCAAGGCCTCGACAATCAATATCACGATGGCAACGGGTATGCCATGGACGCATCCATGTATGAGTCCGTCCTGCAGAAGGCGGTGAAGCAGGTGGTCAAGAAAGCCGGGCTCGCCAAACCGGCGAGCTGCCAGGCGTTGCGCCACTCCTTTGCAACTTACCTCCTGGAGGGTGATGACATCCGCACGGTCCAAGAGCTCTTTAGGCATAAGGGAGTGAGCACCACCATCATGATTTACACGCAGGTCTTAAACCGAGACGACTGGGGAACCCAGAGTCCGGCGGATTGCCTCGGAGACGGCCCTGCCCGCGCCCTGGCAGGCGAGGTGGAGAGGCGAAGGCACGCCGGATAGGCTGACCAAACCTGCAGTGTTTGCCAGGAGCCGGAGAGCCGAGAACTTTCTTGCTAAGTACAGAAAACGATTATTATAATTGGCCCTAACCAAGAAATCGATTGGCGGGGATAGGCTGACCAATCTACTTAATAGTTAGCCATGAAACCAAGAGACATCCTCGACGCTGTCGTACAGACACTGCGGGACATCGACGTCCATCTTTCGGGCGACGATTCTCCGCTCCAAGACCCTTGGGAAGAAGTCAAGGAGCAGCTTCAGAACGGCTTGTCGCATTACTGGCCTGCATATGTAGAGACAATCCGATCGTCTATCGCCGCTGCGGTCTCATCTCTTTCGACGTCTCAATTCGCTGACCTAGCTGCATCACTAAAGTGCACGGATGGCCCGTGTGTGGAGCGCGTGCTTCTTCAGCGCCTGCTCTCGCGTGGCAAAAGGGAGAGAGTGAAGTACAAGCCTTTCGACTTCACTTTCTTTTGCTATCCCTTGCTTGATTTCACGGTGTATGGTCATGTCATCGAGCGCACGGGCGTCTCTATACTGCGAGTTAAAGCGTTTAGTGTCGCAGCCCCGTTTGGTGAGGAAGGGGTTATCAACACCAACACAATCAAAGAGATTCTCTCTGCGGAGCAGTTCGAGCAAGCAAGGGCAGCAGGGTGGCCTGAAGTGTGGCGCGCTCGTGGCTAACAACCGGTTGCAGCGGACGGTCCGCCGCGCGGCCCGCCGCTGAACCGGAGTGTTAGCCGTCACCAACATCGAAACCATGTCTCCGCACTTCATAAAGAACAACAAAGACATGATCGAGGCTGCAGAACGATGCATTGAGTTGCGGCAGTTCCTTCCTGCGCTTGTGCTCATATATTCCCACATCGACACCCTTGCATGGGCCGGATCAACGAAGGAGACACGGAATGTGCGTCGTAACTTTGAGACATGGGTGTCGCGCTGGTTGATCCCGGAGTTGTCAGTAGATTCTCCGTCACTTACAGCAACTGATCTTTATGCTGCTAGGTGTGGCGTACTCCACTCGCTCACTAGCAAATCAGATCTAAGTAGTGCAGGTGAAGCTAAAGAAGTCTGTTACGCCTGGGGTAATGCAAAAGCCTCGATCCTCATTCAGCGCTGTCAACCACAGTATTTTCTGGAAAGCTCGTAACGGTTCATGTCGAGGCATTGCTAAATGGGCTTCGCGAAGCTATAGCCAAGTTCATAGAGGCCGCTGATACTGACCCCTCTTTGCGAACTAATCTTGAGGAAGCCGCAGGTAAGCATTACATGAATATCTCAACAAATCGGCCGTCGTCGAAAAATGACGGCTAACCCCCGGTTCCAGGCGACGTCGTCGCTGACGCGCCCCGCGCCTGAACCGGAACGTTGGGCGTGTAAATAACTTCGGAGATGCCAATGGCCAAGAAGAAGGTTTTCGTCAGCTTCGACTTCGACAAGGTTTTGAAGGACTTCGTCATCGGTCAGGCGAAGCTTGCAGATTCCCCGTCCGAGGCGATCGACTTCTCGCTGAAGGAGGCTGCCCCCGAGAAGACGTGGTTCGACAAAGCCCGCGCAGCCATCTCGAGGGGAGGGAAAAGGGACATTCCCTTTTTCTCTTGGCTACCTAGATGCGCGCAGTGAGGCAGCCCCAGGCTTGTAGTGCTCCCCTGAAATCAAGCCACCTGGGTTGCTTATTGTGCGCGATATCGGACCGGGCTCCGATACCCGATGGCGCTATGGGGCCGTTCCTCGTTGTACCAGCGCAGCCGGTTCCGAATGATTCGTCGCGCCTCCTCGAACGTCTGGAACGTGTGTTGCCAGACACACTCCTCCTTCAGGCTTCGAAAGAACCACTCAATGATCCCATTCTGTTCCGGCGTATAGGGCGTGATGAACTCCTGCTACAGCCGATAGTCTCGACAGGCCTGGCGAAATCGGCGACTCTTGAAAATCAGCCCGTTATCGCTGCGGAGGACCGGCGCCCCCGCTGGCCGGAGCGTGCCGAAGCGCTGAAGACAGGCGGCTTCGACGGCGCGCTCGGCTTCCTTCGCCCGACTCCGTAACGCGAACTCGTAACCGATCACCTCTCGATCATGACAATCGATCACGGCCGCCAAATGCGCCCACCCATCCTGGCCACAGGGAATATGCGTCACGTCCATCGCCCACCGTTCATTACTGCGGCTGGCTCGGCTGATCCAACCCTGCACGCGCGGCCGCGGGGTACACGACCGCTGATGCACCAACCACCGCTTCTGCCGGAGCACCCGATACACGGCCTTCTTGTTCACGCGATGGGGCGTCCGGCGACGCCGTACGGCCCACAGATGCCGGTAGCCGAACGTGGGATGTTGCTGAATCAATTGCCAGAGTGGCTCGATCCACGGCAGGTCCCCGGCCACAGGACGCCGACGACCCGTTTGGGAACGATGCAGGCTCACCCGTCCGACCGCTAACACCCGGCAACTCCGCCGTTCCGAGACACCCGGCAGCGCGCGCCTCACGCGTCGGCTGTCTTCCGGTCCAAAGGGTAGGGCTTCAACGCCTCCCGTAAAATATCGTTGTCCAGGACGAGATCCCCGATCTTCTGTTTCAGCGTCTTGATCTGCGCGTCCTTCATGGCGTCTTCGTCCTTCGGTCGCGTGCGCAGCGCATGCTCGGCCCCTACCAGAAACTTCTCCCGCCAGTCTTCGACCTCGGCCACCGTCAGCCCATGCGTCCGAGCTGCTTCGGCGACGGACGTCTCGCCCTTCAAGATACTGACCACCAGCGCCACGCGCCGTTTGGCCGTCCACCGTTCAATCGGTTCGGTTGCGTCTGCTGCCATCTTGCCACCTCCTCGGTCCGCTCAGGACCATGTCGTAGGCGTGGTCTCAATTTCAAGGGGAGCAGGATACGGCTGTTGATAGGATCCACAGGTATACTGGGCCCCTCGATCCGAGTGATGAATGCGCCCGGGAGAGCCCCGTCGTTGGCGGACGGCCATGGCCAGCGCCTCCAGCGTTCCCTGTTGATCAGGCTTCTCTCGCATGGCCCAGCCGATGACCCGCCGTGAACAGAGAGCCAGGAGCACCGCGACATAGCGCCAGCCTGCGCGAGGGGCTGCCAACGTGATGTCCCCCACTCAGATGCGGTTGAGTGTCGGCGCGACAAACTGTTGGTCCAGCAGATTGGGTGCCGGGGGTGGGAGCTGATGATGCTCCACGCTCACCCGGAAGCGCCGGACTCGTTTTGCTTCGAGCCGGCCGAGTTTCCGCAGCCGAGCCACTCAATGGCGTCCGCACGGAATCCCCCGCCCCCTGGCCTCTCGCCAGAGTTTCATCGCGCCGTATTGCTCCCGGGTCTCCTGATGAAGCTGACACAGGAGGAGAAGGAGCCGTTGCTCCTCCCGCGTCCGTGCACTGGGCGCCCGATTGCGCCAGGCATAGTAACCACTACGGCGTACGCCCAAGACTGTGCAGAGCCGTGTGACCCGATAGTGAGGCGCCTGAGTCCGGCTGAACGCGTCCCTCACCGGGACTCCCTCGCGAAGCACGCCGCCGCTTTTTGTAAGCTGTCTCGTTCCCCCGTGACCTGTGCCACCTCGCGTCGGAGGCGGGCAAGTTCGGCCGCGGGTTCGGCTTGCCGCCCTGAGCTGGGAAACGCGCCGCCATGCCCAGCCATGGCTTTCTCCCACTTGTAGAGCCGATTGCGAGGAATGCCGAGTTCCCGAGCAACCTCGGCGGCTGGACGTTGCCCCGCATCGAGGAGTTGCACGGCCTGCCGCTTAAATTCCGGGGTGAATCGTCGTCGTTGGCCCAGTCGCACCTCCCCCGGGCTATCGTGCCCCCATTTGAGGTGTCCGTCAAACCCGGGCTAGCTCAGGCTCCTTTTCTCTACTGCATAGGCTGGAGGAAGCCGGGGAGCTAAACAAGGCCCCCATATGGGGCGCGCTTTGTTCCTGATGCTCAAGAAGGAGGGGATCGACGTACCCGCTGGAGGACATGATGTAATTCCGTCTGGGGAGCGCTCCATCGCTATCCATACAATGGCAGCCCTCCAACGCTTGCAATAGTAGCCAGCCTGGGCAATACTGACATTCTCGACTCGATCAGGCACAGAGAAATGAATGGCCGCGGTCAACGTAGCTCGTGAGCCCTCACTTTGGAGTGATTGGCTAGAGAGGAGCCTCTCGCCACACCGATTTCCAAACGAGGCGTCGCAGTCCGCCTCACGCACGAGCGATGGAGCCACATTGTTGAGGCGCACGATTATTTGGCGGGGCATCTCGACCTTGTGGTAGACACGATAAGCGACCCAGATTATGTCGTGACGGGAGTGAAAGGCGAATTATTGGCGGTCAAACAGTACAACCGCACCGCCATCGGCCACAAGCATGTCGTGGTCGCATACAAGGAACAAGATCAAGATGGATTCATCATCACGGCATTCATGACCTCGAAGATCGACAAGCTACTCAAGAGAGGCGTCCAATAGCGGAAGTCATAGACATTCTCAGCTTGGTCCCACAATCATTGAACCTGCGTTCTTACCATCTATGGCTCGACTACGACGAGGAAGCGGATGTGCTCTATATCAGTTTGAGGAAACCTCAACGGGCGACCAACAGTGAAATGGAAGGCCGCGTCATCTATCATTACGATGGAAACGAATTGGTTGGCGTCACCGTCATGCACGCCAAAGCCAGCGCCGGGCAACACGCTGCTTAAAAACTCGCCATTGAAGGGCCTTCGGGCTTGACCGTTTCTGTTTCGCTCGATCGACCATTGCCACCAGCATGCAGTCGAAGGCTTCGCCACTTCTTTGCTTCTTGTCTGCTTGAACGGCCGTGACATCAGGAGCATCCAGAAACTTTTCGGTCAGAGGGATGTAAGTACGACCATCGTCCTCTACGCCATGTGCTCAATGGGGGGGAAGGAGCGTCGCCAGCCCGACAGATCGGGCATGACCACCGCCGACCAGCCTGCTTTTGGGGCATTGATGCCTGGATAGACCGCGGGCCGAGATCTGGCTCACCGCCCGGCGTTGCCGTCTATCCCGGCTGGTGGCACCTTGATAAAGGCCCATAAGAGACAAACATTGCAAATGTTTCTCATGGGCATGGAGATGATTGTGAACGCGAGATATCCAGCATGATTATCCCAAGAGGTTGAGCGACTCGCATGATAGTAAGAATCTTGGGACCCCTTCATTAGGCTACGAGCTGGAGGTATGCGATGACGCATAACGTTTACCGCGGTTGTCAAACAGGAAGGCGATTCTTGGATCGGGTGGATCGAGGAAGCGCCTGGGGTAATCGTCAAGAAGCCACGCGCGAAGAACTGCTGGAAACTCTGCATGTGACCTTGGCGGAGGCTCTCGAGTTCAACCGGCAAGAGGCTCGTGGCGCCGCGGGTCAGGGCTACAAGAAATCTTATGACCGTCGAGAGGGTCGGCTGAGGAATTCGGCGGTCGGAGCGTGCGCGGGGTGTTGCCTCTTGGCACTGTGGCATGACGCGCCAGCGGCCTCCTCCGGGTTGTCGCCTTTGTCTCCAGCAACGGACAACCAGGGTGGTCTCTAGAGAAAACCATCCGTAATTTTGAGGGCTTTCCTTCGCTCTCGGTCGGCATATCCCTTGCCAGACCCTCTGTAAGCGTAAGAGAAACGGAAGGTAGGATTGCGGGGATGGCGACCGTGACAAGAGGAAGGGTGGCCGTCATGCTGATCGTCGAAGATGACCGGGAGATGCTCAGTCTGCTCTGTGACGAATTTTGGAGCTCCGACTATCAGTTGCGGCAGGCAAAGGATGGTGATGAAGCCTTTCGGATGGTGATGGAGTCCGTGCCGGATGTGATTCTCACCGATCTCCGTATGCCGGCCGGAGGGCCGGACTATATCAGTCGGTTGAGAACGATTGCTCCCCGCTGCCCCATTATCGTAATGACCGCGTTCGGTGACGCGCGGGCCGAGCAGGACGTCTTGAAGGCCGGCGCCGACGCTTATTTCAACAAGCCGGTACGGATCTCGGAGTTAAAAGCTTGCGTGCAACGGCTGTTGAATCGCCAAGGGGCATGATGGATGGGAAGGGGGCTCAGCCGACTGTCGGGACCAGAGCAACGAGGTCGTCGGTTTGGATAAGAAACCATGAGCGGTGAGCAACGAGTCTCACGCTGTCATCAAGCCCAAGAAGGGGACGCGGGGGGGCAAGAGGGCGTCCCACCATTTCGCGATCCTATCCTCTTGGCGCGACTTGAGGCGATCACCCAACTCGCCGGCGGGTTGACCGACCGTGTGGCGGTCATGGACCGCCATTTTAATGTGGTGTATGCGAACGAGCCGGCGTGGTCGTCCGCGGCGGCCAAGAAACCGGAGAGCCAGCGGGCCAAGTGTTACGAAGCCTTCGCTCATCGATCCGATCCGTGCGGGGCCTGTCCGGCAATCAAGGTGTTCGAAGCGCCGGAGGTCCAGTCGGTCTCTTGTTCCATCGGAGGCGATGGAACGGCCTGCGGGATGCACCAAGCGTTTCCGCTTGTCACCGGCGAGGGTGACGTCGGTTCGATGTTGGTGCTGTTCAAGGGGGAGAAGAGAGAGGCCCGTCCCATTTCCTCCAAGCCGGAGCAGGGGCCGTCGGCGGCGCGGGATTCGCTGGGGGAGTTGATCGGTCGGAGCCCGGCCATGCAGCGGCTCTTTGACATGGTGGCGCTTGTGGCGGAAAGCTCGGCGACGGTGCTGATTCAGGGTGAGAGTGGAACGGGCAAAGAACTGCTCGCAAAAACGATCCACGCCTTGAGCCGGAGGAAAGACAAACCCTTCATCGTCGTGGACTGCGGCGCTCTGCCGGAAACGCTGCTCGAAAGCGAGTTGTTCGGCCACGTGAAGGGCGCCTTTACCGGCGCGGTGGCGAATAAACGCGGATTGTTCGAGGAAGCCGACTCGGGGACGATTTTTCTTGATGAAATCGCCGACACCACGCCGGTATTTCAGGCCAAGTTGCTGCGTGTGCTGCAAGAGGGTGAGATCAGGCCCGTCGGTGGGACCAAGCCGATCAAGGTCGATGTGCGGGTCATTTCCGCGACGAATAAAGACCTCACGGATCTTGTCAAAGAAAAGGCGTTTCGACAGGACTTGTATTATCGTCTGGCGGTCTTGCCGCTCTATGTACCTCCGCTCCGCGATCGAAGGGAAGACATCCCCCTGCTGGCGGAACATTTCATCGCTCGATCCTGCAGGCGGCATCAGCAGCCGGTTCGCACGTTGTCGGACCGGGCGAAACAGGCGTTGAGCAAAGCCGCATGGCCTGGAAACGTGAGGGAGCTGCAACACTATATCGAACGGGCCGTCGTGACGACTGCCGGAGCGGCGATCGACTGCGACGACCTTATCACCGTGAGCGCCCCTGAGGAGGGGGAAGACTTGCGTTCGGTGACCCGCGGGGTGATCGCCCAAACCGAGCGGGCCCGCATCGTCGATACGCTCAAGAAAACCGGCGGCAACCGGGC